>DATIGG010000318.1:0-8300 GCA_035454825.1 Thermodesulfobacteriota bacterium
CAGGCGTGGGCCGGGATGATCATGCAATCTGCAGAGATGTCAAGGATCATCTTCGCCAGATCCTTTGCGCTAAAGCCTAAGATAGGCCTTCCATCTGAAGAAAGCTTCCCAAAGTTTCCCAGTTTGGAAGCGATCGCCTGTACCACCTCAAAACTGGGGGCAAAGATCAGATTATGGATTCGTCTCACCCTTCCCCCCTGAGTAAAGATATTGCATAACTCCGTCGTCAGGATGAAACGGATTCCCTGATCGTCTTTCTTGAGCCGGAGAAGTCCATCGCCAAAAGGTTCTAACTTCGATCGTAATTCCGCTAAGTAAGTGGGGTGAGTGAAATCTCCTGTTCCAAGGAGGGCAATCCCTTTCTTCTTTGCCCATCGGGCCAGAGACTCCACCTCCATTTCTTTACTCGTGGCCCGGCTATACTTGGAATGAATATGAAAATCGGCAATGAACCGCATAATTAAATTTCACATTTCAGTTTCCGGATTCGCGCCAGGAGGTGTTTCCAACACCTTCAATAAATGAAGCGCTGCAAATATCAAATCCCAAAATTCCAAATCCCAAATAAATCTCAAATCCAAATTTCCAATAACCCAAACCAGCCGGAATGACTCCTTTAAAAACCCTCAGATGATGGGCAGACTCTGTTTAGCCCCTAACTGTCTTTAATCTCCACAACCTTCTGCTTCGATCTAAATCCCGCAACGATTGATATCCGTGACTTTGGGAGATGGAAATATTCGGCCAAGGTCTTAATCACTTCTTGATTGGCTCTATTCTCCTGCGCAGGGGCCTTGACTTTTACAAGAAGTTGATTGGGCCCTTTTTCCGCCACCTGATTCTCTTTTGAATTCGGCTTGACCTTGACCGAAATCTTCATGGCTCCCTAAACCCATTTCCGCATTCACTTCCTGGGCGCCAAAGAAAATCCGAAATCTGAAAGGGTGGATACAGATTCGGCACGGAATACCGCAGGAGTCCGGCTTATTCCACGACTCTGTAAACCACGTCGTGTTCTCTCACTTTCTCTTTCACCTTAACTCCAATATCTGCTCCGGGCCCCGCCTCTTGAACATTCTTATTCTCAATCTGGATCGAATCCAACGTCTGTGTGAAATCCGTGGTATGGCCGACAAAGTGGACCGTATCTCCAACCTTTAAGGCCCCTTCCGTCACTCGAATGGCTGCCACATTGATCTTACCAAAAAATTTGATTACCTCACCCACCTTCTTTTCCTCCATCGTTGACCTCCTTTCTCGAAGCCGTTTTTCCAAATCCTACTCTCCTCATCCCATCGAGGACATCCCCCATCTCAATGCCTTTGAGACATTCGAAATGCTGGCATTGAAGGGGCCGCTCCTGAGGACAGGGGGAACAGGGGATTTCGCGCCGGACCACAGCACTGTTTCTTCCCTTGGGAGACCACACCTCCGGATCCGTCGGTCCAAAGATCGCAACCGTCGGGATCCCCAGGGCCGCTGCAAGATGGGAAACGCCTGAATCATTTCCGATAAAGAGTCGGCATCCCTCCATGACCGATGCGAGTTGAATGAGAGAAAGTCCACTCGCCAAAATGAATCCCTCAGGGCTTCCTTCAAAGGCATCCCTTATTTCAGCCCCTTCCGCAGGTCCAAGGACGACAAGCATCCTGGAATGAAGGTGTCTCTGGAGATGCTTCGTCAGATCGAGAAACCGATCCAGAGCCCAAACCTTCTTCTTGCTTCCACTTCCCGGATGGAGAATGATCACCCCTGCCCTCTCTCCTAAAGCGACCCCCTTTCCGGCCCAGTATCGCTTTCCCCACTGTTGATCCGCCTCATTTAAATAGATCTTGGGGATACTTTCGGGAGTTGAAAATCCATAGCAGGAGAGTTCCCTCCGGAGATGGTCGATGACATGGATCCGTTCGTCCCAGCGGGGAAAAGAATGGACAGCGAGAATCTGTCCCTGACAGACCCGGTTCAGGTTTCCAGTCAGACTCCCGTCTCTATCCTTTCCAAAGACCACGATGAGATCGAAGGTCTTAAAAAACTGAGAAAGGCTGAGATCGAGGGGCCCTCCTCGAACAAAAAAAGAGGCCATGCCTTTCTGGTCAATGGAAAGTACCTTTTCAGCATAAAATCGGTTTTCAACGAGCTCCAGGATTCTCGGGTAACCCATGAAAACGGACCGGGCGCCCGGAAAGGTCTTTCGAAGAATTCCGAAGGAGGGCAAAGCAAGGATGAAATCGCCTAAAGCGCCTTGATGAATGACCAGCATCGATCGAACGGGAATGGGTATGCTCTTTTTCATCCGCCTACGCAGGAGACCCCGGCCTTGGCCGTGGAGGAATGCACCGCTCCGTATAGAATCACGGGCTTCAGGTTCATGGATTGAGAGGTTCGGTCTCAAGGGCCCTCTTGAGCGCATCCAGCAGTTCCTCGGGGTCATAGGGCTTTTTGATATAAAATCGGGCACCCAATTCTTGGGCCCTCTCTTCCGAGTTTTTCTCAGGACTGCCGGTCAGAAAGATGATCGGTATTTGGACCGTGTTGATCGACTTCCTCAAACGCTGGGCAACGCTGAAACCATCTCCTGCCGGCATCCGAATATCGAGGATGATCAAATCGGGCTTCTCTTTGTGAACCATGAAAAGCCCCTGGGCGCCGTCAAAAGCAGTGACCACCTCATACCCGCTTGTTTGAAGCCGGATTGTCACGGCCTTGACAATATCCCTTTCGTCATCCACAATAAGAATTTTTTTCTTCTGAGTCATGTGCGATCCTTTTCATGAATCTTGATTAAGATGTTGTCATTCTGAATCCTCCGGCTTCGATCAGGATAGGCTCTGTGAAGAATCATTTCAAGTGAATCGATTATAGAGATTCTTCCCTGCCTGCCGGCAGGCAGGGGCTACTGCCTCAGAATGACATTACGACACAGCCTCCCCGAGGGGACGGTCAGGGGATCTCAATCTTTCAGAGGGCCCACTCCGAAGAGCTACTCCCGTGAAGCCAAGGGAGGATCTCACCTTTCCTCTTCTCAAAATCTCTTATCTCTTCCCTTCGAAGGGGTACTCCTGCTGGAAAAGCCTCCTTCAATGGGTTTCTAAACTTCCCATCCTTCGCCAAGCGGTAATCGAGATGAGGGCCTGTGGAGAGTCCGGTAGAGCCCACATATCCGATGACCTGTTTCTGTCTCACCCGGGTCCCTGTCCGGATCCCGGGGCCATACTTCGATAGATGACCGTAACAGGTCGTATAGCCATTTCCATGGCGAAGAATCACCTGCTTTCCAAAGCCGCTGGCCCAACCGCATGAAAGAACTGTCCCATCTGCCACAGCCCAAATCGGTGTTCCAGGTGGGGCAGCATAATCGACCCCATAATGAGGCCGAACCCCTCCCAGAATGGGGTGATTCCTTGCCCGGTTGAACCTTGAACTGATCCGGTTGAATCGGAGAGGTGCCTTGAGGAAAGCCTTTCTCAAGCAGTTCCCATTTTCATCGTAATAGTCGTCTTGATACCGGATCCCCCGGATCGTTTTGTCACTCCTTTGGTATTCCACGGCAAGAATCGTTCCGTACCGAATGAATTCATTCCCTTTATAAACCTTTTCGACCACCACTTTGAATCGATCTCCTTCCTTTACATCCTTGTAAAAATCGACCTCTGAGGCCAATACTTCCGCAAAAGGGATGGTGAGTTGGTCCTGCTCACCAATCGCATCCATGGCTTCAAAGAGGGAGGAATGAATCTCTCCCACCACTTTCGTGACGGAAACCTGAAGAGGAACCTCTTTCTTCCGGGCAGAATAACCTTGTTCTTTCCTCTCAATTTCATAAACCTCTGTGGGGCCTGCCTCGTAAACGAATCTGACGAGTTCCCCTTTGACATCCGTGATAAACCGGTAAGTCCCACCCCGGATCTTCTTGAAGTTGACATAGGGCTTTAGTTTCGAAATGATCATTTCGATCCATCGGACGGGAATCTTCCTTTCCGCCAGGGACTTAAAGAACGAACTCCCTTTCTTAACTTTTCCTTCAATGACCTCATAGGGAGGCTCCTGAGAGAGAGGCTCTTTAGGGACCGAGATCACCTGAGGAGTTGGCCCTTTTGCAGGTGTAAAGAATTCTGGAGGAAGGAGAACGAAGTAAAAAAGGAACAGCAAGCTGCAAAGAAGAGCCCCTGAAAAGACCATCCACTTCCTTTTCGGCGTCCAACTTCCCTTTTTGAATTTAGGCTGATTTAATCTTCCAAATACAAGATTCATGTTCCTCTTCTTTTCTACCTTCTCCCCTCACTCCACCTCTCTCAAATAGGCCGCAGCATCTTCCGGCGGCGTTGGGTTCACAAAGAACCCTGTCCCCCACTCAAAACCCTCTCTCAGGCCCACTCTTAATCGGGTTTCGATGTGCCAATGGTATTCCGGCCGATGAAACCGGCTCTGAACCGGAGAGGTGTGAAAGGTCAAGCTGTAGGGAGGATCTGAAAGCAATTGATAAAAGCGTCGAAATAAAGATTGAATCGCCACGGAAAGATCTTCAGCCTTCTCTTGATCGATGGTATGAAAATCAGACGAGTGGGCCTTGGGGATGATCCACGTCTCAAAGGGAAACCGGGATGCAAAGGGGGAAAAGACTAAAAAATGGGCCGTTTCCAAAACCACCCTCTTTCCCAGTGAAATCTCCTCTTTGACGATGTCGCAGTAAATACAGCGTTCTTTTCGTTTGTAATAATCCATCGTGCCCCAGATCTCCTCATCAATCCTCCGCGGGATAACAGGGAGAGCCATGAGATGAGAGTGGGGATGAGGGTTGAATACTCCCGGATAATTTTTAATCATGAGGAACTGTTGAAATCGTTGGTCCTTTTCGAGATCAATGAGTCTCTCCCGGTAGGCCAGTAGAATGAGGCCGATCTGATGCGTTTCGAGTGTGGCCAGGGTTTGATGATGTTCGGGCGCCTCAATTACAATTTCATGAGCCCCGACAGCCTCCATGAGGTCGTACATTCCCTCAGGTCTCCGGTTGAAATCGCCCTCAATATGGAAAAAAGGAAATTTGTTCGGAACGACGCGGACAGCCCATCCACCCCCGTCTCGGCCTATGGAAAAGGTTTCTGGGGGGGTCATCCCCTCATTTCCCGGGCAAAAAGGGCAGGGACTCTCAGGCTCCTGAAGTCGATAAGGCGGCTTGAAAGAAAGGTAATCCGAAGGCCCCTTGGGATGATCGGTGATCGTGACCACCCACGTTCTTGTAACCGGCTCTTTGCGGAGTTCTGCCATAAATCCTTTGATCACGCGAGGAGGGACTGATAGATAAACTGCCTCCCGCGATGAATCTCCTCTTTGGCTGCCCCGATCCCATCGACTCTGACCACAAGCCGCTTCTTATAGAGATTGAGGAGCCTCGTCCCGCTCGTATTCATTCCAATATTCTCTTCTTCGGAGAGTTCTCTTAAGGTGAGGTATTTCTTTTCCATGATCTGGTTCAAAGTATGAACCAGGTAATTATTCAAAGATCCGATGATCCGCCATCCTCCGGGTCTTGTAACGAGCACGGCAAGCCGCTTTCGTTCCAGGGCCACGCTGACGTTTTCCGCCTGAGAGGAATTCAGGCCCTTGAGGACGAGGAACTTTTCTCCATATTCCCCGCCCCACAATCGGGAGATCAGTTTGGCAACCATCTCATCCGCCCAAGAAAAATCGATGGGTCCAATTCCTCCAAAATCGAGGACAAAAAGAAGCGGCTCCTTCTCCTCTCTGAGGATCTTCTCGACCACCTCCCGGATCTTGACTGCCCGGGAGCGGCCCGTCATTTCCTTGACCCCGTTCTTTAACAGACTGGTCGTCAATTTCCTAAGGAGCAGCGTTTTCTTATCCATTTCGTTTCCTTCAATTGATTCAGTTGAAATAAAATAAACCAGATTTTTGAAGGTTTGTCAAGACATTTTTGGGAATTTTCATCTCTCCTTAGAAAGTGGGAACGAATGGGGAGCCTGAGCCTTGGCCCTCAAGGATGGGCCAAAAACTCCACCTTCCATCGCTCGAGATCCTCCAAGGCCCGCTTGGCCAGGAGTTGTCTCTTTTGCCGCCCCTTCGCCCTACCCGGAAGAGGAGGAAAAAGACCAAAGTTGATGTTCATCGGTTGAAAGGGAACAGCGTTGGAATGGGTAATGTGATGGAGAAGGGCCCCCATGGCTGTGGCTGGAGGAGGAACGGCAGGAGCCTTCCCTGCCATGATTCGCAAGGCATTGATGCCGGCTAAAAGTCCGATGGCGGTCGATTCCATGTATCCTTCGACGCCCGTAATCTGACCGGCAAAAAAGAGTTTCGGATGTTCCTTGAGTTGGAGGGACTCATTCAATAACCGGGGAGAATCGATAAAGGTATTGCGGTGAACGGACCCATATCGAACGAACTCGGCCCGTTCCAATCCCGGGATCATTCGAAAGACCCTTTGCTGCTCACCTTGCTTCAACCGGGTCTGAAATCCCACGAGATTGAGGAGTGTTCCGAACCGATTTTCAACCCTGAGTTGGACCACAGCAAAGGGTTGCCCTCCATCATGAGGACTGGTAAGACCGACGGGTTTTAGAGGTCCAAAGGCAAGGGTCTCTTTTCCCCGCCTCGCTAACTCCTCGACAGGAAGACATCCCTCGAAGAGATATCTCTTTTCGAAGTCACGGAGAGGAACCGTGTCTGCCTGAACCAATGCATCGACGAACTGATCATAAGTTTCTTTCCCCATCGGGCAGTTGAGGTAGTCTTCTCCTCCCTTTCCATAACGGGAAGCCTTGAAGGTCTTCGCAAAATCGATGGATTCAGCCGTAATGATCGGCGAGATGGCATCATAAAAAAAGAGAGAGGTCCCTGTCTTCTTCTGAATCTCGCAGCTAAGTTTTTCGGAGGTGAGAGGACCTGTCGCAAGAAGGGTCACGCCATCCTGGGGAATAGCAGTCACCTCTTTTCTAATCACCTCCACATTCTCCATGTTCTCCAGGATCGTTGTGATCCTCTTTGAAAAGGCCTCCCGGTCGACGGCCAGGGAGACTCCTGCAGGGACTCTTGTTTCCCTGGCGACTCTCAGGATAAGAGAGTTCATTCTCTCCATCTCTTGTTTGAGAACTCCTGGGCCATTCTCAAGGGATTCGGATTTGAAGGAATTGCTGCAGACAATCTCAGCAAAATAAGGAGATTTGTGGGCAGGAGAATATGCCAGGGGTTTCATCTCATAGAGGATCACCCTGCCGCCCTGCTTTGCAATCTGCCAGGTAGCCTCACATCCTGCCAACCCAGCGCCAATCACGATGATGGGTTCCATGGCTCTATTCTAATTCGTCATCGTCCTATTTACAGAATGCTCTCTACTCCTTTTATGATGAGGTTTGACCCTGTCCTCAACCTTAACCTTCAGTTTATAGTTTCAGACCCATTGCAGATGTCGTTGATGAAATCAAGACTCTGAGGCATCGGCTGATCGTGTTCAATGAGGATAACAAGTTTTTGGAGTTCAGGGTTGTTCTAAAGCCCGGTATCCGCACTCTTTCTGGGGGCACCGGATGACGGCTCCACCTTTTCCCTGCTTTTCGACGAGGAAGGGATAATCACACTGTGGGCATTTTTCGTTAATGGGCTTGTCCCACAGGGCGAAGGTGCAGCGGGGGTAGTTGCTGCAACTGTAAAACACCTTCCCTTTACGGGTCCTCCGTTCGACCATCATCCCGTCACATCCCTCCTGGGGGCATCCGACTCCTGTCTCGATGGGCCTTGTAAATTTACAGGTGGGATAGTTCGAGCAGGCTAAAAACCTTCCAAACTTGCCGCTCTTGACGACCATGGGACTTCCACATTTTTCACAGGGTGCTCCACTGTCCACTCGATTTTCCTGATTCCCTCCATTCCCTTCGACCTCTCTTGTATAGCTGCATTGCGGATAGCTCGAGCAGGCCAGAAAGTAGCCTCGTTTTCCCCAACGTTTCACCATTTTCGAGCCGCACCGCTCACAGAGAACGTCTGTGGGAATCAATTCCTTTTTTACATCCCTCATGGAGACCTTCGCGGTTTGGAGGTCCTTTTCAAAGGGTTGATAGAACTCCTTGAGTGTCTCTACCCATCCTTTTTCGCCTTCTTCGATCTTATCCAGGTTTTCCTCCATCTGGGCCGTAAACTCGATATCAAAGATATCGGGAAAATTGACCACAAGAAGATCATTGACAAGAAATCCCAACTCCGTGGGAGAAAACTTCCCCTTTTCAAGCGTTACATACCCCTTTTCCTTGATGGTGCTCAGAATGGTGGCATAGGTGGAAGGTCGCCCT
>DATIGG010000319.1:0-3013 GCA_035454825.1 Thermodesulfobacteriota bacterium
GAGGAATCATTCGTGATCGAGGGGATCAAGAAATTGAGGAAAGAGCCCTATCGAGGGATTAATAGTGTCTTCAGCGGGCTCAATGAGGCCTTTCGAAGATATTTTAATCGAGACCCTGTTGAGTTTACGAATAAGCTCGCCTCGGAGGGAAAGATTGAGGTTGTACCCATGCGAGGGGGGAAGGGCGTGATGATCTATCTCCCCGGAGATGGCCCGAGAGGCCGCAAAACCGATGAAGCCCTGAAAAAGATATTAGAGTGAATGAATTCTAAGTAAAAATAGTTGAAGAGATTTCCTCCGAAGGCTGTCCCTGGAAAGGAGAGACAATCATGCCATTCCAAACCAAATATATTTTCAGTGCTGCCATGGATGTAGACCCTGATAAGGACGCCCTCTTTAATGAGGTCTATGATAAGGAGCACGTGCCGCTGCTCTTGAAGGTGCCCGGAGTCGTCTCGGTAGCACGCTTCAAGAAGCAAGAAGTGACCCTGGTCATCGGCGGCGAGCGCAAGACGATCATCGTCGAGAACGAGCCCACCTATAACGCCCTTTATGAAATAGAGAGTCCCGAGGTTTTGGCGAGCGATGCCTGGGGGAAAGCAGTTGACCAGGGCCGCTGGCCAGGGCAGGTGCGTCCCTATACGAAGAATCGCCGACACGTTCTTTATAAGAAGTTAGTCCCGGAGGACTAAGAGATCGTTTCAAGTGTGCCGTCCTACCTGCATCCGGGACCAAGAGGGTGTGTCGTAAGTCGCCGTCCCCCCTTCGACACGCTCAGGACGAACGGCTAAGTAATTGAGATAAGGCGTCTATGTCCGTTCGTGGTGAGCTTGTCGAACCATGAACGGACTTGCGACACGGTCTCCAAGGGGAGAGGGACTTTCCGATTCAGCAAACCCTCGACATTTCATCTCCCTGACAAACGTCATTTTTTTAGCTGTGCTACTTCCTGCAACGCCTCCTGATAGACCTCGAACGTTCTTGAGTCGAAAAGGACAAACCGGACAAGTTTTATTTCAGGATGCTCCTTCAAGTAGTCGGTCACTGTTTTGAGGGCAATCCGGGACGCTTCTTCCACAGGATATCCATAGATGCCTGTACTGATGGATGGGAAAGCAATGGAGTCGATCTTATTTTGGGTGCATAATTCGAGACTCTTCCGATAGGCACCGGATAAAAGCTCCGCATCTTTGGGTGAACCTGAATACCTCGGCCCGACGGCATGAATCACATATTTTGCCTTAAGATTCCCTCCACTCGTGATCACAGCCGATCCGGTAGGGCACCCCTTATACTTGGCTTTGAGTTCGGACATGAGGATGGGTCCCCCTGTCCGGTGAATGGCACCATCTACTCCGCCTCCACCTGCCAAGGCGGAATTGGCTGCGTTCCCAATGGCGGCGATCTCTTGTTGCGTGATATCCCCCTGAACAATTTCTAAAGCAGATTGATGGATAGAGACTTTCATGATTCGCTACCCCCTTTTCCCATCTTTATGATGTCTGAACCTTATCAGAACAAGTTGACTTCGTCAATACCAGGAGTTAAGGTTTTCGCCATGAAAAAGATTCACTATGGCTGGGTCATTGTTGGAGTGGGCCTCCTGGTGAAGATGGCGGCGTTGGGGTTTGGCCGTTTTGCCTATGCCATGCTTCTCTCAAGTATGAGGACTTCCCTTGATTTCAGTTATATCCAGATGGGGCTTCTTAGCGGAGGAATCCTTCTTGGATACCTGCTCTTCTCTTTTATCGCTGGGACATTGGCAACAAAGCTCGGAGCGAAGAGAGTTGTGGTTGCGTCTCTCTTCTGCAGCGCCATCTCCATGTTTATCCTCAGCGGGTTGTCCGGATTCATTTCTCTTCTGTTTTTCACTTTCGCCATGGGAGGAGCAGCGGCGGGCGCTCATATCTCGATGACGACTCTTCCGATGGCATGGTTTGAAAAGCGCAGGCTGGGAAGGGCCCTGGGAGTCGTAACAGGTGGAACAGGGCTCGGAATCATTGTCACAGGCCTTATCCTTCCTTATCTTCTGTCAAGTTTGGGGAGAGAGGCGTGGAGACAGTGCTGGACTCTTCTGTCTCTGATCACCTTGATGGTTGCTATCGGCAGTTCGATATTATTAAAAGAGAGACCGGGGCAGGCGCTTCCTTTGTCTTCCGGTTCCGACGGAGACAGCGGAGCGCTCGTCCAGGAAAAGAAAGGAGATGGGCTCACTCTCAATGCGATCATTATCATCTATTTCATTTTCGGTTTTGCCTATAACATTTATGCTACCTACTTCGTGGCCTTTACAGTGGAGGAGGTCCAATTACCGGGGAAAGTGGCTGGGTTTATCTGGTCCATTTTTGGATGGATGTGCCTGGTCAGTGGATTAGCCTGGGGATTTCTGTCGGATCACTTCGGCAGGAGAAGGGCCCTTCTCTGGAACAACAGCCTGATTTCGGTAGCTGCCGTCATTCCTCTTTTGTTTCATCAATCTTTTTTTCTTGGCATCTCAACCTTCCTTTTTGGATTTACCTTTCTCGGAACCATCACCATCGTCGCGGCTTGCATAGGCGATCTGGTCGTTGAGAAAAGGGCATCTGTTTATGGGCTCGTGACCTTGATTCATGGCATTGGGCAGTTTTTAGGAACGACTCTTGGAGGATATCTAAAGGATTTAACCGGAACGTTTCATATGACCCTGCTCTCTTCGCTCGGTGGGTTTCTTCTTTGCTGTGTGCTCATCCTTTCTAACCCCTCATCCCTCGTCTCCCGCCGTCCTGGAGAGGGATGAAGGTGAGGACTTCCTCATCCTCTTTGCAATCCGGTTCTATTATCCTGCTTTTTCTACAGGAAGAATTAGGATGCGAATGTGTTGCCTCCTTGGCTCCGCTTGTTTAAACTGGAGAACCTCATTGAAAAGTTCCTCCGCTTTTTCATCAGAGGTTGGAGCAGAGAGGATACAATCTGTTTCCGGCCAGTACCTATTTCCAAAGTGTTTCCCATCTTCATCTTCTGCGCAAATCCTTTG
>DATIGG010000320.1:0-2678 GCA_035454825.1 Thermodesulfobacteriota bacterium
TGCCTTCGAAGCCTCTTCAACCAACCCCGTGTCGGGTTTCCTGCACCGGCACTTTTGTCGATAAGGCGGACTTCCTTCATCCGGATGATGGGGACAATAATAGATCCCATCAAGATAGGCCCCTTCTCTCTCCAAAAGCCCTTCCATCCTTCGGTGAACAAGGTGGATGAGTGACTCGGGGAAATACCCTCTGGCCACTCCGGATTGATTGGTGATGACCACTGCCTTCAGACCATGCTGATTCAGCAATCGGATGGCCTGCCCTGCCCGGGGGAGAAGAAGAAACCGTTCCAGGTGGTTCACATATCCGACCTCCTCATTGAGGGTCCCATCTCGATCCATGAATACGGCTCGATTTGCCATCTCTTACTAATCGTCCCTCTGTCTCTACCTCTTATTGAATTGACTCAACTCAAAATGATCGGGCGGAGTGAATGTCAAATAGGACCGGTGAGTCATCCAGTCTCCGACATTAAAATAAAGGCATCTCCTGCCTTTGATCCATTCCTCGACCTTTTCCGGAAAGTGGGAATGGGCGAGGATAACAACCTCAAATCCTTCTTCAAATTTTTGATGCGCAAAAGAGTGAAAAGCCGCGGCCATGCCTTGGGAGTGGGTTGCATGATATCTCTGGTGACTCTTGCTGCTCATCTTTAATGCGAGACGACGGCTCCAGTAAGGACCGGCGAATTCGATCAGACGAAACATCCAGCGGTTCTTGAAGATTCTCCTGAAGCATCGATATTTCCACTGCATGGGGTTCGAGAGGTCTCCATGGGCAATGAAAGACCGTCTTCCTCCCAAACGTTCCTCACAACCCTCCGGATAAACTTCGACCTCCATGTTAAACCAGTCCTGGAAAAAGGAATGGAGAAAAAAGTCATGGTTTCCTTCAAAATACTTGATTCGAATTCCCTGTTGGAAGAGTCGTTTGAGGCCTTCAAAAATGGGAAGGTATTCCGGAAACGGAAAAGGCTTTGGGGCCGAAGGAAAATTCTCTTGATGATGGGCATCTTTAAATCCGAAAAGAAATTCGAAGAGGTCGCCTAAGATCACGAGATCCCCCGTTCCCTCTCTCTGCGCATCGAGGAACCGGAGGAACGATGCCATCCCTTCAGACTCCTGCCCGGTAAAATGGGCATCGGAGACGAAGACCCAGCCCTTCTCGGTACCCATCAATTTCGCCTCTTTACCTCCCTACACCGCAATAGTTGAACCCCAATCGCTTCATTTGGTCCGGATCGTACGCGTTTCTGAGATCGATAAAAATGGGGGCCTTCAGCAGACCCTTGATCCGTTCAAGGTCTAACCGTCGAAATTGATTCCACTCTGTCGCCAGGACCAGGGCATCGCACCCCTGGGCCACGTCATAGGCATCCTTTCCGAATTCGACCTCCGGGAGGATGGCCCGGGTTTCTTCCATGGCTGCTGGATCGTAGGCCCTGACCTTTGCACCCTTCTGGAGGAGCGCCTGGATGATCGTGATGGCGGAGGATTCCCGGATATCATTCGTATTGGGTTTAAAGGAGAGGCCCAGGATCCCGATCGTCCTCCCTTGAAGATCTCCGACTTTCTCTCTGATCTTATCCACCATCCTCCGTTTCTGTTCCTCATTCACTTCAATGACAGAATTGAGGATTTTAAACGTATACCCCTTCTCTTGACCCAATCTCGAAAGGGCGCGGGTATCCTTCGGAAAACAGGAGCCGCCATAACCCGGCCCTGGGTGAAGAAACTTTCTTCCGATTCTGCCATCCAACCCCATGGCCCTGGCCACATGGTGAACATCGGCCCCCACCCGCTCGCAGAGATTCGCAATCTCGTTAATGAAGGTCACCTTGGTCGCTAAAAAGGCATTCGTTGCATACTTGATCATTTCGCAGGTCTCGAGAGAGGTGATGACGAAGGGCGTCTCAATGAGATAAAGGGCACTGTAGATGTCTTTCATAATCGCCACCGCCTGTTCGCTCTCCGCGCCGATGGCTACCCGGTCAGGCCGCATGAAGTCCTGTACAGCCGATCCTTCCCTTAGAAACTCGGGATTCGAGACCATGTCAAAGGGGATCGGCCGGTTCTGATGGCTCTGGATCAACTCTTTTAACCGGCGGCTCGTTCCTACAGGAACCGTTGATTTGACTACCACCACCTTGTAGCCATCCATCGCCTGGGCGATCTCTTTCCCGACCGATTCGACGGCCGAGAGGTCAGCCGATCCATCTTCTTCGGGCGGTGTGCCAACAGCAATAAAGATGACGAGGCTTGAGATGACCGCTTCCTGAAGGTTCGCTGAGAACCGGAGTCTTCCTTCTCTCATATTCTTTTTCACCAGATCATCCAATCCTGGTTCATAGATCGAAATCTCCCCCTTCTGCAGGAGAGCGATCTTCTGAAGGTCATTGTCCACACAGACCAGGTTCATTCCATACTCTGCCAGACAGGCCCCGGTCACTAAGCCGACATAACCCGTTCCAATAATGCAAATATTCATAGAACTGCCCCTTCCGTCCCGGTCATCCTGAATTTAGTTCCCCAATGTAATCCCTGAGCGCCTCGGACCATGGCCGTAATTTCATCCCAGTCTCCCGTTCCAATCTTTGTGTATCGAGGACGGCATAAGAGGGCCGAACAGCCGGTCGGCCTAACGACTCTGAGGAGATCGGGATGAGATTCACCCCCTC
>DATIGG010000321.1:0-6196 GCA_035454825.1 Thermodesulfobacteriota bacterium
TGCTGCAGGGTACTAATCCAAGACCTCAGACCCATTTTCCGAAAATCATTGGTTCTGATCGTGATGCGGGAGCAATTCGCGCAGCACAGGAGAATGCCTTACGAGCTGGGTTTTCGGATTGTGTTGAATTCTCGTGCCGTGCCGTCTCATCAATTGATCCGCCATCGGGCAAAGGTTGGGTGGTCACGAACCCGCCCTATGGCGCACGGACAGAGTCAAACAGAGATCTCCGTAACCTCTACGCTCAGTTTGGCAAAGTGCTTCGGAACAAATGTCCTGGGTGGCAAATGACAATGCTCTGCAGCAGCTCTCAACTGCTCCACAACACCGGTTTTCAGTTCGATGAAGAAGTATCCTTAACGAATGGAGGAATAAGAGTGAAACTAGTCAGAGGAACAATCAAATGAGTTTGGTTCCTGCGATTCAGACGCTGGACTTCAGGCATGTCTATAGTCTCACTGTCTGAATCACTGGGCTTTGTTCACAAACAACCTGGAGTTTTTTTCATCTTCAATTTGCCGAGTTTAAATCGCTTTGAAACAGGTCGCCCCCTCAACAGGACGTAAGTCGCCCCTGCCCCGCCGTCGCAGATCCTTGCACTTGAATAGGCAACGACCCATTTACGCCATATGCCCCGTGTCAACCACTCTTCGACTTTTTTCTTTAAGACAGGCTCTGAAGGAGAACAGAGACCCCGGCCATGAACGATGAGTACACCTTTTTTACCTGTGAATATGGCCCATTTTAAGAACTTCTCAAAAATGTCTCTTGCATCCCCAGAATTATATCCATGAAGATCGACGTGGGCCTCGATCGAATAGTCGCCCTGGTGAAGACGCTTTGCAATGGCCATGGGAACATGATAACCTGTTCCCTCGATGTATTCGGGCGTATCAGCTACGTTGAAGCCCTTCCCATACTTCACCAGGTCCTCAAGTCTTGATAAGATCTCGGTATCCTCCTTATCTCTGAATCCCTCTGGAAGGTCAACCTGACAAATTCTTTCAACAGAATTATCCCTTGAAATCGGAGTCACACCCTCCATCGCCTTTGCGAAGAGGTCTTCCTCGAACTCAGGATTCTGCACACTCTCATCATTCTTAAATTCAGAATCACGATGATTGGGATGGGAAAATGACTCAACCCTTCGGCTCTCCGGCCTGAAGGCCGGAGCTTGCTCAGGGTTGACCCTGAACGCGCCTTTAATCCTGCTCTGAAGAGCAGGGCTTGGCGCAGTCGAAGGGGCAAGATTGACCGAACCTTTGAGATCTTGGAAGGAATGTAAGGTCAAGGAGGGCTTCCGGGACTTCATAGACCAACCTCCCGTTTCAAAGAGGTCTTCGGAATCGTCAACTTAATTTTAATCAAAAAGATGAGAAAGATCAATTGGATTATTTCATTGGAAGTAATTCTTCAGTCAGGGGATCGATTGGACCGGAGTAGCCTCCGTCTTTGGTTAGGGTTACGGCAAGGAAGCCCGTTTCGTTGAGTGGCAAGGGGTTACATCAAGTTCTTAGGACCAATCCGGCCTTATAGCGGGATAACCGAATGACGATACGGGCCCTGCACCATATTAGGTACAGGGCGGGCATCGTTACCCTCACCGTTGGACGAAAGCTATTTTCTGCATAATGTCTGAGGTTTGAAGTCTCAATGTCTGAATCACAGAGAATTATTTCAATTGACGAAAGACGATATTGGCATTAAAATCGTCATATAGAATGGGCTCAGCAATAACCCCACCCAATAGAACTGAAACGGAGAGAGACGGCCGTGTACATCCCAGTCTTTTGGATCATTCTTGCAATTATTCTCCTATTTCAATCTCTTAAAATCCTCAGGGAAGATGAACGAATGGTTGTATTTCGGCTTGGGCGCTTCTTAAAGGTCGTGGGACCAGGTTGGGCCTGGTTGATTCCATTCATTGACAAAGGCGCAAAAGTAAATTTGAATAGAGACATTCCAGGATGGCAGGTGTTATCGAAAGCTGAATTGGACGAAAGGCTCAAGGCCCTTGTCATGGATAAATTCCATTCCTAATTTCCTTGATCCTTCGACTGCGCCCAGTTCTTGCTCTTCAGGGCGGGGATAAAGGCGTCCTCAGGATCAACCCTGAGGGAACTCCCGCGTTTAGAGACTGTATCGCAATTGGCCGATCGCCCTTCGACAAGCTCAGGACGAACGGCTAGGTAGTTGATTTTCAACATGTCGTGGTCCGTTCGTGGTGAGCCTGTCGAACCATGAACGGACTTGCGACACAGTCTCTTAGGCCGGAGAGATCTGAAGGGTTGATTTTATTGAAAGAACATCGTAAATGTAAACTAATATTTCATCCATGTGAACGGACCCCCACAGCAAAGGAGAAAAAACCTATGGACGGCTATATGGGAAAGATTTTGAGGGTGAATCTGACAACAAAAGAATGTAAAGAAGAACCACTGAAACCCAAATGGGCCAGGGACTATATTGGAGGAACGGGCCTGGGTGACCGAATCATCTATGATGAGGTTCCTCCTTCCACCGATCCTCTGAGCCCTGAGAGTAAGATTGTTTTCACCACTGGCCCTGTTACGGCCACAAACTTTCCTTCGGCTGGCCGATACCAGGTTTGCTTCAAGTCTCCCTTAACCGGTATTCTCTGCGATTCCAGTTCAGGAGGATATTGGGGAGCTGAATTGAAACGAGCAGGATATGATGCTCTTATCATCGAGGGCGCCTCTCCTGATCCTGTCTATCTCTGGATTAATAACGAAAAGGTCGAACTCCGGAACGCTTCCCACCTTTGGGGCCAGGATGCTTTAAGAGTTCAGGAGACCCTTCATACGGAGATCAGGGATAAAAAGGCTCGCGTGGCATGTATCGGCCCTGCAGGAGAGAATCAAGTCCTTCTCTCCTGCATCATTAATGATGAAGGAAGGGCTCCCGGCCGTGGAGGAAACGGGGCCATTCTGGGCTCGAAGAAGCTCAAAGCTATCTCAGTTCGAGGCAGCAAGACATTTCCCCTTTACGATCCTGAAACCTATAACGCTCTCTGCAAGAGGATCGCCAAGGACAATGCCACTTCACCCGCACTCGCAAACCTTCGCGAATATGGAACAGCCCAGGTCCTGGATAATTTCTGGGCCTTGGGGGACATTCCGATCAAGAACTGGCAGGTTGGATTGTGGGAAGAAGGGTGCAAGAACCTTGGAGGCAAAAAGATGAAGGAGACCATCCTGGTTCCTCATCTGGCCTGCTATCGCTGTACCATTGGATGTTCCCGGTGGGTCAAGATCGATGAAGGACCTTACAAGATGGAAGGACCGGGACCGGAATATGAAACCCTTGGCACCCTGGGAACGATGTGTCTGATCGACAATCTTAACGCAGTCTCTTTTGCTAACGACCTCTGCAACCGATACGGCGTTGACACCATTTCCACAGGGGCTTCAATCGCCTTTGCAATGGAAGCCTACGAGAAAGGACTCATTACCCGGGAAGATGCAGGGGGAGTCGACCTCAAATGGGGAAATGAACAGGCCATGATCGAGATGGTTCATCAGATCGGAAGGAATGAAAAGTTGGGATCACTCTTAGGCCAGGGAGTCAAACGGGCTGCTGAAAAACTAGGCGGAGATTCCTGGAAGTACGCAGTCCATGTTAAGGGCATGGAGAGCCCGATGCATGATCCACGTACTTTTTTCAGCATGGGATTGACCTATGCAGTTGGACCAAGAGGCGCCTGTCATCTGCATGGCCATTCACCTCTGTGGGAAGGAGCAAAGGACCCAGTCCCGGAATGGGGGCTGTCAGGTGTTTATCCCCTCTTCGTCAACGAGGGGAAAGCGAAGCTGGTAAAGCTTTCACAGGATTACACAGCAGTGGTCAATTCAATGGTCTCGTGTTATTTCGTTACCTTCATTCTCAAGCCATCCGATTTGGCTTCAGTCCTTACCGCGGCTACAGGTGTGAAATATACCCCTCAGAGTCTTCTAAAAACAGGAGAGCGAATTATGGCACTCCATCGCGCTTACAATAACCTTTGCGGGATCAGTCGAAAGGACGACGCTCTGGCACCGCGTCAACTGGAACCCACTCAAGAGGGAGGCAATGCTGGCAAGGTTCCAAACATGGATCTCATGCTCAAGGAGTTTTATAAGGAGAGTGGCTGGACACCGGGTGGCAAGCCCTCACGGAAAACGCTTGAATCCCTTGGGTTGAAGGACGTGGCCAGGGACCTATACGGACCTAAGAAAAAATAGACCTCAACGGCTGTTTCACCGTTTGCCTGCCCCAAACGACGGGACTGATTCAGCAAATTGGAATAATGGAATGTTGGAATATTGGAATATTGGAGGCTCATTATTATTTGACTAACCGTCTATTTATAAATTCCTTCAGCCGTCATGCCGGACCTGATCCGGCATCCAGAAAGTCTTGAATGGACTGGATTCCGGCGGAAACCGGAATGACGATTCTGAGTGAGGACGGCATTTTAATGGAGAGACCCTAATTATTCACAACATTCCAGTATTCCAATATTCCAGCATTCCAGATAATTAGCTTTCGTTCACCTATACTCCCCGATCTCTTTCGCATACCTGTACATCTCAAGGACTGCTTCAATGTTACATCCGACATGAAGGGAATTGCTGTCAGAGAGCATGTACCCTCCCCCTTCCTTCGCCTGAGACATGCACCTCCGGACCTCTTTCCGCACCTCTTCTAAATCTGATTGGCAAAGCACGTAGACACAATCTACGTTCCCAACGAGGGCCAGCTTATCTCCATAGTTCTTCTTCACTTCACCGAGGTCAACGCCTGCTGTCGGCTCCAGCGGATGGATTCCTCTGATGCCAGCTTCAAGCGCCCCCCTCAGAAGGGGCGTCACATATCCGTCGGAATGCCAGATAACGGGCACCTTTAATTCTTCAGTGATCCTTTTATACAAGGGGATAACCAATTCTTCAAACTTCTTTGGTGAAATGAATGTCTTATTCTTGTAGGCCACATCATCGCCCATGACGACAAAATCGGCACCCAGTTCCACGACATACCTGGCCACCTTTATGAACCACTCCGTCCTTCTTCTCACCAACTCCATGACAAAATCGAGGTTATCATGGAAAGTCAGGAAAAAATTTTCAAATCCCATGCTCTCGATGGTAAGCCCGAAAGGGCCTGAGTGGAAATTGAGGCACCTGGCCTTGTCTCCATGCTGGTCCTTCATCCGCTGAACGATCTTCGGGTCTGTCCTCTCCTCCAGCCTCAAGGGAGGAATGTACTTCTCGATATCCTCCTCTGTCTTCAGAGCGCCGCCCACATAGGAGCCTCTCTCCCAGACCCGGCCGAACTCGTCAATGCCGTGCCATCCTCCGAAGGCCCCTCCTGCTGTCATCATCTCCTCAGGGATGTCCATTCGAAGAGACGCCAGAAGAGGAATGCCCTGGCACCAGTTCTGGGCTCGAATCGGAAAGGCATCCAGACCTAATCGCTCAAACGTCTTGAAGGGGTCGCCGTTTCCTAACACCCTGAAAAACTTTGGATCGACGGAGAATGCATAGAGCGGAACCCGATCCGGGATATCTCCCTCCAAAACCCGCAGTACCCTCTCCCTTGAGGTCATTTTGTTCATGGGAACCTCCTGGTATAATCAGGTAAGGTTACGGATTATACCTGATTACTAAGATTATTTTGGATTACCGAGATTAAATCACTGTGATCTGTTTCCTAATCTTTGTAATCAGACATCCTAATCTTTACTCTTCATAGGATGTCTTATATTTCTTACCAGGTTAAATGCATTCTATCAGAATAGGTAAACAGTGTCGAGGGTAAAACGGCCTTGCGCAGGCCTACCTGGGAGAATAGGTTAATTCAGGATTTCAGAATGCGGATTGCGGAACAGTAAAAATCTTTGGCTTGACACCATTAGGTCATTATCTTATATTGTAGCTACGAATATAGCTACAAGGAGAAAGCGATGCGATTTGCGAATGTCAGGGAGTTGAAGAATAAAACTTCTGAAATCCTGAAATTGGCAGAAAAAGAGGAGATTGTTGTCACTTCGCGAGGAAAACCGACAGCCATTATCAGGGGAGTATCGGAAGAAGATTTTGAGGATTATCTCCTTGAAAATAATCCTAAATTTCTGGATGCCATAGAAAAGGCGAAGGAAGAATATATGAGGCTCGGAGGGATGGGAATCGACGAATAT
>DATIGG010000322.1:0-8449 GCA_035454825.1 Thermodesulfobacteriota bacterium
CTTCTCGTTCGAGGGAAGACTTGCTAAAAGCGATAACCTTTAAATCTAACTTTAAAATGCTATAATTCAAATGGAAATCAAATAAGGTAAGGCTTTCATCTTTAGATCCAACCCCTTTTACTGAATTGCCGCCTCAAAGGAGGTTACGATATGAACTCTGAGGGTCCCGTGCGCTACGGCATTGACCAACATGGAATAAAGAATGTGGGAAGGGTTTATTGGACCGCTTCCACTCCTGTGCTCTATGAGGAGATTGTGCGAAGAAGGGAAGGGTTAATCTCTCACTTGGGGCCAGTTGTCGTGCGAACCGGACATTATACCGGCCGCTCTCCCAACGACAAGCGGATTGTTCGGGAACCCTCAAGCGAAGAGAAGATCTGGTGGGGGTCCGTGAATGTTCCCATGGAGCCAACCAAGTTTGATATGCTCCATTCGAGGTTACTCGCCTATTTGCAAGGCAGGGATCTTTTTATTCAGGATTGCTTTGTCGGAGCAGATCCTGCCCACCGGATTCCCATTCGCATCATCACAGAATATGCATGGCATAGCCTCTTTGCCAGAAACATGTTTATCCAGATCAAGGAGAGAAGCCAGTTGGTCAATCATATCCCTCAGTTTACGGTTATCAATACCCCCAGGTTTCATGCCCTCCCTGAGATCGATGGAACCAATTCAGAGACATTTATCATCGTCAATTTCGGCAAAAAACTGATCTTGATCGGTGGAACCAGTTATGCTGGAGAGATTAAGAAGTCTATCTTCACCCTACTCAACTACCTTTATCCGCAGAAAGAAATTTTGTCGATGCATTGTTCAGCCAATGTGGGCGCAGGGGGCGATGTCGCCATTTTCTTTGGCCTCTCGGGAACTGGAAAGACGACGCTGTCTGCAGACCCCGAAAGGCAGTTGATCGGAGATGACGAGCACGGTTGGAGTGACGAAGGGATTTTCAATTCTGAAGGTGGCTGTTACGCCAAGGTCATCAACCTCTCGAAGGAGGCAGAGCCCCAGATTTATGAGTGTACACGACGATTCGGAACGGTTCTCGAGAATGTTGCCATGGATGTGGAAACCCGGCGTATCGATTTAAATGACGCCTCTTTGACTGAAAACACGCGTGCAGGATACCCGATCAGCCATATTGAAAATGCCCTCCGTTTGGGGATGGGGGGGCACCCAAGGAACATCATCATGCTCACTTACGACGCTTTTGGCGTACTTCCCCCCGTGGCAAAATTGTCTCCCGAGCAAGCCATGTATCACTTTCTGACAGGTTACACTGCCAAGGTTGCCGGCACAGAGAGGGGAATGGGAAGGGAGCCTGAAACCACCTTCAGCACCTGCTTCGGAGCTCCTTTCATGGCCCTTCCTCCAGCGGTATATGCAAGGCTGTTGAGAGATAAGATCAATAAGCACAAGGTTAATTGCTGGCTGCTCAATACAGGGTTAAGCGGCGGCCCATTTGGGGTTGGAGAGCGGATTAAGATTGCGCACACTCGGGCCATGATCCGAGCCATTTTGAATAATTCCTTGGACAACATACCCACCCGGCTGGACCCCATTTTTAACCTTCACGTTCCCGTATCGTGCGAAGGAATAGCTCATGAAGTATTAGACCCCAGAAACACGTGGAGGAATCCAAGTGATTACGACAAGGTCGCGCTGGGCCTTGCGTCTCAATTCGGCAAAAACTTTGAGAAATTTGCACCCGACGTTTCTCATGAGGTTCGGGAGGCAGGACCAAGGACAAAATAAAATCGAACTTCATCTCTCCCTCGTCTTTGATGAAGGAAGATGCTCAGGGGTACTCACCTACGACCTTGGAGCAGGCACCCTCCATTTCCTTCAGGCCAAGACCATTCAGTGCGGCTCCATCACCTGGACTGCTCCTGGTACCACTGGGACATATACGGTCAGCGCTACGGACAATAAAGCAGGGCACAGTCCGGCATCAAGATCGGTCAATATCGGCATCTGCACATACAGCATAAATCCGACATCTGTTTTAATTCCTCAGGGAGGGGGAGGGGATATGTTAGCGTGACAGCTCCTTCCGGGTTGAAGCGAAAAAATCGAGACCCTTAAACCATTGCTCCTGCGCTCCATATTCATTTGAACATTCTGGGACCTATCTCGGTCAACACATGTCTTCTGGTTATGACCCCCACCGGCATTGACTTTTCATTAACCACTGCCAGTAAGTCTATCTTTTTGCGCAGGATCAATTCGCATGCTTTTTCAAAGCTATCATCAGATTTAATTGACAGACGTTTACCGCTCGCGATTTCATAGACTTTCCTTATTCCCACAAGTTCGCACTCTGTAAAAAATCTCGCCATCCACTCCTTTTCCCCTGTCTTGTCGCAAGCGTCACGATAAAGTTGACGAAGTTCATTCATAAAATCGGCAAGTGTCAATACGCCAGCATAATTTCCCTCCTTTTCGATAACAATTAGCCCGGACGAATGAGGAGACTTTTCCAGCATTTTCTTGATGCCTTCAAAGGCTTCCTTAAGGCTGGCATCCGCCTTTATTGTAGAAAAATCTGAGGTCATAACATCCTTGTTCGTTTTTTGAGGTTCCATTGGTATACCTCCATACCTGCAATTTGCGCCTCATGGTTTGTCATTATAGTAACCTTTCAGGGGGACCTCGTCAAAAGTGAAATACCGAGGGGAAGACTGAGAGGTTACACAGGGGATTAGGGGATCATTTTCTCCTTGACTGGTTATGCCGACAGGAGTATTTTTGAATTGCTGGTTCACGCTTGCCTTGAATCAGCCCAATCACCTCATGTCTACCGTTGGTATCCTATGGCCATGAAAGACGCCTTCGTAGCGATTCATGCACATTTTTATCAGCCGCCGCGGGAGAATCCCTGGCTGGATGTTATTGAAAGGGAAGAAAGCGCCCATCCTTACCATGACTGGAATGAGCGGATTGCTCGCGAATGCTACCGGGCCAATGCTCATGCCCGGATTGTGGATGGCCAGGGGAAGATCCTGAACATCATCAACAATTATTCTCACATCAGTTTCAATTTTGGTCCGACCCTCTTTCGCTGGCTGGAGAAGAATTTCCCTCTTGCCTATCAGAGAATTATTGAGGCGGACCGGGACAGTCTGAAACGATTGGGCCATGGAAATGCCATGGCCCAGGTCTATGACCATCTCATCATGCCGTTGGCTAACCAGAGGGATAAGGAGACAGAAGTTCGCTGGGGGATTGCTGACTTCGAGAAACGATTCGGCCGGAAACCTGAGGCCTTATGGCTGCCCGAGACCGCTGTCAATTACCCAACGCTTCAGGTTCTTATCAAACATGGGATGAAATTTCTTATCCTCAGTCCCTTTCAGTCCCTGAGGGCAAGGCCTCTGGGGGCCACGAAGTGGATCGATGTCACTCAGGGGCGGATTGATTCGACCCAGTCCTACCGGTGTTTCCTAAAGGACGAATCAGGGAAGAAACGCCAGGACCAGTTCATCGACCTCTTCTTTTATGATGGAGCGATTTCGCGGGAGGTGTCCTTTGGAGACCTATTGAAGGATGGCAATATCTTCTGCGATCGGTTGATGATGGCCTATCAGGTGACGAAAAAGAGGCCTCAGCTCATCCAGGTTGCCACCGATGGCGAGACGTATGGTCATCACAAGAAATTTGGCGACATGGCTCTTGCCTATACCTTGCACCAGTGCCTCTCTTCAAAAGGGCTGGAGATCACCAATTATGGAGCCTTTCTAAACAGATTTCCTTCTACCCATGAAGTCGAGATCGATGAGGGGCCGAAAGGAGAGGGAACCGCATGGAGTTGCGCTCATGGCGTGGCCAGGTGGAAGGAAGATTGCGGTTGCAGCACCGGAGGGCAAGCTGGATGGAATCAGAAATGGCGCAGGCCCTTAAGAGAGGCCCTCAATTTCTTGAGAGATGAACTGAGCGTTGTTTTTGAAAGGGCGGGCGAGAAACTATTTCAAGACCCGTGGGAGACAAGAAATGGTTATATCCAAGTGATTCTGGATCGTTCTCCAGAAAGTGTCGATCATTTTTTTGAAACGTTCGGCTTGCCAGGCTTGAAGAAGGACGAGAGGACGAAAGGCGTTCAATTACTGGAGATGCAGAGGCATGCCCTGCAGATGTTTGCCAGTTGCGGCTGGTTTTTTAATGATCTGTCAGGGATTGAAACAATCCTGGTCCTACAGCATGCAGCCAGAGCGATGCAGCTGGCAGAGGGATTTTCTGCCAGGGAGCTCGAGGAAAAATTCCTGGAGAGACTTTCCCACGGGGAAAGTAATCTTCCGGAGATGGGTGATGGTAGGCAAATTTACCAGCGCTTTGTGAAGCCGAAGTGGACGACTCTGGGAAAAGTGGTAAATCATTTTGCGATCTCTTCTCTCTTTGAAGACGGGAAGAAGGAGAAGAAGATCTTCTCCTACGGCATCGAACGAATCGGTGAGGAACGGCTTGAAAGGGGGGGCCGGTTCCTCGTTTTCGGGCAGGTGAAAGTCTCTTCTGAAATCATCCAGGAGACGGAGGAGTATGTCTTCGGATTGATCCCATCCAAGAGAAATATCTACCGAACCTGGGTCTTGAAATCCAGTGAAGGCCTTCCTCTTGAAGCGCTGAAGGCAAAACTCGCTGGAAGGCTTGGAGAGGATGAAGAGGAATTGACCCGTATCCTCACCTCCGTCCTTGGAGATCAAATCTATTCGTTGCAGGATACCTTTCAGGAAGAAAGGCAATCCCTCCTGCAAAAGATTCTTAGAAAGGAAGTAGATGAACACAAACGGGTCTATGCAGAACTTTTTGACAGGACTAGGCAGTCTGTGGCCTCCCTGGTCAAGTTGGGATTAGAGATTCCCTATGAAATCCGTGTGGCTGCAGAGGTGACGCTGAGCGATCGCCTGTTCCGCGAGGTGGAGAGGCTAAAACAGGATTATGAAAAGATACTTGAGCAGGGAGGGATTGACCGAATTGTCGGAGAGGCGAAGCAATATGGATATGACCTGAGAAGAGAGGAGTCCTGCCAGATCTTGAATGAGATGTTGAATCAAAAGATGGATGCCCTTCTAAGAGGCACGGCAAAAGATCTGCCTGAGGGAGTGGAGGTACAATGGGATAAGGTCAATGATCTGATTCAGTTCATTGACCGGGCTGAGAAATGGGGTTTTGAACTCCGTATGGGAGAAGCCCAGAACCTCATGAATGAAGTGCTGGACGCCTATTTCGGAGGATTGGAGATGAGCTGGTGGGGGTGGGGGCGTCGAACGGAAGGATCTTTTTCCCCAAACCTGATTGTTCTGGCAGAAAAGCTTGGCTTTAATGTGGATCGTTTCTCAAAGATGAGAACCGGCTCGCTAAGCTTATAAGGGGTTCATGAGGATATTGAGCGGGTAACCCTCCCTTATCTTAACCTCCTTCATCCGCCAATCTAACGCCCCCTCCACTCTCCCCCTCTTAAATTAAGAGGGGGAAGGGGAGTTATAAGGGGGGAATAGAGGGGGTTACTCCCGGAGGGGAAAGCACCCATACAAAAGCCGGAAGAACCTTATGGGGTTTTCGCCGTCCTGAAAAGGGGAACGAAATGATCACTCACCGAGGGGAATGGCGGGTGACGCGATGTTCGCCTTGAAGGAGGGACTGAAGGCTGGGTGGCCAAATTAACAACCCTGGTAGGCATCCATCCTGCATCTTCTTCTCCTTTGTTCGTAAAATAAGGAGGAGAAAGACAGGGACGCCGTAATCTTCGCTCATTCATTTCAGGGACGATATTTAGAAAAGACATAATCTTTCTCCTTTTGGCCCAGATGGCAATTATAACAACTTTTGCCCTCGTCCTTGACGAAAGAGGTCAATAAATAAGGTGAATTGCGTATTTTTTGTGGTAAAGGAATGTATTTTTAAAGCATGTCCCCACTCCTCCGTCAGAACGGTCTCCATCTTCTGCCATCTTTTTCGATCAGACTTGCAGCTTCCTCCGGCCCTGAAGAACCGGCTGGATAATTGGGGAATATTTCTTTCCCTGTGGTGGATTCAAGTTGCCGGATGACCGGCGTGAGCAATGACCATGCCTGCTCGACACCGTCTTCTCTCACAAACAACAGGTGGTCTCCGTGCATGCAATCGAGCAACACCCATTCATAGGCATCCATCAAGAGGCCCTTTTGATAGGAGAAGTCCAACCAGACCGGATTCAGACAGATCTTTGACCCCGGCCTCTTTGTCTGAACGAGGAGGTTCATCGCTTCGTCAGGATGCACGCTGAGAACCAGGGTATTCGGATCAATCGGTTCGTTCAAAGTCCGGGAGAACATCAAGTGGGGAACGGACTTAAAATAGACAGCGATCTCAGTTTTTTGTGTCGAGAGCCTCTTGCCCGATCGGAGATAAAACGGAACTCCATTCCACCGCCAGTTATCAATCCATACTTTCAGGGCTGCAAAGGTGGGAGTGATGGATTCTCTCAAGACCCCTGGTTCCTCCCGATAGCCGGGAACCGGATTGTTGTTGATCTCTCCCCTTCCGTACTGGCCGATGACAACATGATCGCTTAATCGGTCCAGAGGAAAAGGCCTGGTGGAATGGAAAACCTTGATTCTTTCGTCCCTCACAGATTCAGCCTCAAAGGTAACGGGCGGCTCCATGGCTGTCAGGGCCAGGAGCTGAAAGAGGTGGTTCTGGATCATGTCCCGGATCACCCCTGCTTCCTCATAATAGCCAGCCCGATGCTCAACGCCCAGGGTTTCAGAGGCCGTGATCTGGACATGATCAATGTACCTTCTGTTCCACAATGGTTCAAAAATGGAATTTGCGAAGCGGAACATGAGAATGTTCTGGACCGTCTCCATCGCGAGATAGTGGTCAATGCGGTAGATCTGCCTCTCTTCGAAGGAGTTTCTTAGAGTGGCATTCAATCTCCTGGCCGATTCAAGATCCCGGCCAAAGGGTTTTTCAATGACCACGTGGGTGTGGCCCTTCTCCTGGCGCGATAGGCCTGTGGCTCCGAGATTGAGAATGACGTCATCGTAAAGGGTGGGGGGGATGGCAAGATAAAAGGTACGGTTTCCCAAGGTCTGATAGTTCCTCTCCAGAGAAAGGAGCTTTTCCTTAAGAGACCGGTAGGATTCCGGAAGGGAATAATCAATCGGTGAGTAATAGAGGTTTGTACTGAAGGTCCTCCAGGAGGCCTCGTCGAATTCCTTTGAGACAGCCTCCTTGACTGCTGTCCTCATTGTCTCTTGAAATTGAGCGTCACCCATGATCGTGCGGCTCGTGCCAAGGACGGAAAAGGCCCTTGGAAGAAGTTTATGATGGTGGAGTCGATAAAGTGCAGGGATCAGTTTTCTTTTTGTGAGGTCCCCGGAGGCGCCAAAGATGATTAGACAACAGGGCGGGGGAATCTCGACGTCACAATTGCCAATGGTTCGATAAATCTGCTCGTTTCTATTCCGGCCCATTTTTTCTGACTCCAGCCTGAGTTTACCCCTCACCGCGCCTTCTTGCCTCGGGTGAGGAGGGAAAGATGAAGAACTCCTTCTCTATTTCGTTGATCTTGGCCAGTCTTCGACAGTGCCTTTCCGCCCCGGAGAATGAGGCAGAGACCCAGACGCGGACAATATCCTTTCCCAATTCGGGCCCGATGACCCTTGCACCCAGACAAAGGACATTGATGTTGTCGTGTTCCACTCCCTGGTGGGCAGAGTAGGTGTCATGGCAAATGGCAGCCCTTATGCCGGGGAACTTGTTCGATGCAACACAGGCACCGACCCCGCTGCCACAGATTAAGATGCCTCTTTCGACCTTTTTGAGAAGGATTTCTCGAGAAACAGCCCTCGCATAATCCGGATAATCCACCGCCTCTTCCGTAAACGTCCCAAGGTCACGCACCTCATGGCCAAGGTTTCTCAGAAACTCGGTGATGATCGTTTTGAGATGAACCCCACCATGGTCTGCTCCAACTGCGATTTTCATGAGAACCCCTCCATCTTTATCCTTCCCTACAACCCTCACACACTCCCTCTTCCTTTGGGGAGAGGGTAAGGTGAGAGGAGAGAAGGTTCTCTATTCCAAAACTACTGAAAAAGGGCGGGGAAAGATATGGGGTCAATGCAGTATTTTGTAGTAGAAATGACTGTATTTTGAAGACGAATAGGATGAGATATCCGAAATTTATGTAATATAATAACGACAAATAATGATGGAGGAGGTTATGAGAATGGAGATCAAACGAATTGGAATCGTTGGCGCAGGGCAGATGGGAAGCGGCATTGCTGAAGTCGCTCTTGGGTCAGGGTTGGATGTCTTGATGAGAGATCTGACTCATGAGGCCCTTGGAAGGGGAAGGACAAGGATCGTCACGGATCTTGAAAGACAAGTGCAGAAGGGCAGATTGACGGCTGAAGCAAAGGATGGCTTCGTGGAGAAGCTTTCCACAACCACCTCGATCGAGGATTTC
>DATIGG010000323.1:0-5745 GCA_035454825.1 Thermodesulfobacteriota bacterium
CTTTCTTTCTTGAAAGAAGGCCGATTTTGACAACTCCTCGATTTCTCCAAGGGATGGGAAATGATCCGGCCTGAAATTCGATTCGATCATGAGAATCTTATCTCCCGGGCCTGGGATATCGAGAGGCCTTTTGCTCACGATCAGAAACTTCCCAGCCTTCTCGGAGAACTCATACCAAGAGGTTCTTCTTTTGCAGAACCCTTCCCAGGCCGAAGGAGGAGTGAGGCCAATCTCAGAAGAGATTCTCAAGACACGGCAGGGAATGCGGATTTCTTGAACCAGAGGTATTCCTGCTTCCTCAAGGGTCCCCCTGATTTCTTCCAATTCCTTTCCATTCAGCCAGTAACAAAACTTTTGGTATCCTGACATCCAATCCTTCCGCGCCCCTCGTCCCCCCGCTCTCTCCCGGAGGAAGAGGGTCAGGGTGAAGGGGATCAAAATTCTTTACAATTTAAAACATCTCAAATTATATTATAATAGAATTATGATCTCAGTTGAAGAGGCATTAGATAAAATTTTATCGCGTATCCAACCCCTGGGGTTTGAGAAAGTCTCTCTTCTGGAATCCCTGGGCAGGGTGGCTGGAGAGGATGTAGATGCCCGCAGGGATATCCCTCTCCTGGACAATTCCGGAATGGACGGATATGCGGTGAGAGCAATTGATATAGAGAAGGCCTCGAAAGAATTTCCTGTCCGTCTCGAAGTGATCGAAGACCTCCCAGCAGGTTTCATATCTAAGAAAGACGTGAGGCCGGGCGAGGCAATCCGAATCATGACCGGGGCGGCCATCCCGAAGGGCGCGGACACAGTTGTGCCCGTGGAAGAAACAGAAAAAGATGGATCCTTTGTTTTAATCTTCAAGGCCATTCCGTTCGGAGAACATATCCGCAAGGCAGGAGAAGATGCCAAACATGGAGACAGGGTCATCTCAAGAGGAGATATCCTTCGTCCCCCTGAGATCGGGATGCTTGCTTCTATCGGACGCTCCTCTATTTCTGTTTATCAGAGGCCTCTGGCAGCGATCCTTTGTACAGGAGAGGAGCTGGTCGACGTCGATGAACCCTTGGAGGGAGTGAAAATTGTCTCAAGCAATTCTTACACCCTGGCAGCCCAGGTGAAGGAATGCGGCGCCATCCCTGTACAATTAGGAATCGCCCGGGATCGAAAAGAAGACGTTGAGGGGAAACTCCAGCAGGGTCTTCGGGCAGATGTTCTGATTTCTTCTGCCGGAATCTCCGTGGGCGATTACGATTATGTTAAGGAAGCATTGAAAGATCTTGGGATGGAAATGATCTTCTGGAGGGTGGCCATGAAACCCGGAAAGCCCATGGCCTTTGGAACCATTCAGGGGAAGCCTGTCTTTGGCCTTCCCGGGAACCCTGTCTCATCCATGGTTTCCTTTGAACAGTTCGTGAGACCTTCTCTCCTTAAAATGATGGGCCATTGCCAGATCTTTCGTCCTGTCATTGATGCGATCCTTGAAGAGGATATCTGTAAGGAACGGGGGAGGCGCCACTATATTCGAGCCGTGGTCTCTTTACGAAATGACCAATATTTTGTTTCGACCACCGGTCATCAGGGTTCAAATATTTTGAACTCAATGGTAAGAGCCAATGGCCTGATGGTCATTCCTGAGGATCGGGAGCTTGTCAGGGCAGGAGAGAAAGTTAAAGTCCAAGTCATTGGAACACTGGAATAAAGGGGTTAATGACACAATATTCCAATATTCCAACATTCCATTATTCCGGTTGAAAGGGGTTTTCATGGTGATTCCTATTGTTTCCATCGTTGGGAAATCGGACATTGGAAAGACAACTTTGATTGAAAAGCTGCTGCCTGAGCTGACCCGGAGGGGCTATCTCATCGCAACCATAAAACATGATGTCCATGGATTTGAGGTGGATCAGGAGGGAAAAGACAGCTGGCGGCATAAGAAGGCAGGCGCTCACACGGTCATGATCTCATCCCCTCAGAAGATTGCCTTGATCCGGGATGTGGAGAAGGATTTGACCCTGGAAGAGATACGGGAAAAATTCATCCAGGATGTGGATCTCATCCTTTCCGAGGGCTATAAAAAAGATGTCCAGCCCAAAATCGAGGTCTTTCGGAAAGGAAAATATAAGGACCTCCTCTGCACCAAGGAAGATAACCTCATCGCCGTTACTTCAGATCAAACCTTCGATATTGGGGTTCCCTCTTTTGACCTTGAAGATGTCGAAGGGCTTTCGGACTTCATTGAGAAAAGGTTTCTTAATGCAAAGAAAGGGAAAGAGGTTGTCCTGAAGGTGAACGGGAAAAAGATCCCGCTCAATCCCTTTGTCAAAGGTTTTTTAACCCATACCCTCAAAGGCATGCTCACCTCCCTTAAGGGATGCGACGCAGCCTCGACCATTGACCTTCACATGGAAGGTATTGGGAAAGAATGATCCTCATGGTTGTATTGGGCAAACCCAGCGGGAACACTTCCAAAGCCTTGGATCAACCCATCACCCAGAGGGATTCCTCTCTTAATGCCACTCTGACGACTTTACCCACCGAAACTCCAAGATTTCGAAAGGCATAGTTGGGAATGGAGACCTCAAAGAAGATGTTTCCCTTCCGGGTTTGAAACGTGACGACCTGGAACCTTTCCCGGTTGGCAATATCAAGGATCTCTCCTTCAAACATATTTCTTCTCAATGACTCTTTGACCGGTTTTCCCTCCCGAAGGATCATTACCTCCTCAGGCCGGATGAAAAGATCGACCTCTTTTCCCAATTCGAGGGGATGTTTGCATTGACCGAAAGGAATTGAAAATTGGAGACCATTGACTCCGAGGAGCCAGCGCTGATGATCTTCGTCTTTTCCCAGAATCACTGCCCGGTAAAGATTCCGCGCTCCTAAAAATTGGGCGACCTTTTGGGACTCAGGCCTGAGAAAGATGTCATCCCTTTTGCCAACCTGTTCGACTCTTCCATTGATCACGATGGTGATCGTATCTCCCAAAAGGTAAGCTTCTTCGAAGTCGTGGGTGACATAGAGGGTAGTCGGATGGATGGATCCCTGGAGGGTCTTTAGAAGGTATTGGATTTCGGACTTGATGGATGGGTCCAGACCGGAGAGAGGCTCGTCGAGGAGGAGAAGTTTCGGTTGGGGTGCCAACGCCCTGAGGAGAGCGACCCGTTTTTTCTCTCCGCCACTGAGGTTATTTGGATATCTTTCGAGGAGGTGACTGACTTTGGTCACCTCGATCAGATTCTGGACATATTTTTCATAAAGGGTGAGGTCGAGATTTCTTGCCCTGATTCCGAAAAGGACATTTTGCTTTACGGTCAAGTGGGGAAAGAGAGCCAGGTCCTGGGGGACATAGGAGATTTCTCTCTGCTCCGGTGGCAGGTCTTGAACCTCTCGTTCGCCGACCCAGATCCTTCCCTTTTTTGGATTGTGCAAGCCCATGATCGATTCGAGGATTAAGGTTTTTCCGCTTCCTGTAGGTCCCAGGAGGAAATGAAAATTCCCTGCTTCAATGTTGATATTGAAGTTTGTGATCTGAAACGAATGAAAGAGAATGGTGAGGTCCTCAATCCTAATCATCTTGCCGCCTTTTTCCGGTCACACGGACACCATAGAGGGTGCATAAACCCAACAGGGCAAGGATCAGAATCAAAACGACCGTCTTGTTGATGTCGGCTGAAGCCAGAGACATGAAGATGGCAATGGGCATGGTTTCCGTCTTTCCGGGCATGGCTCCTGCCAGTGTCACGGTGGCTCCAAACTCTCCGATGGCCTTTGCCCAGCATAGGATAATGGAAGCGATCAGTCCCTTGAGCGAAAGAGGAAGGGTGATCTGGTAAAAGGCACGCCACGGCGAAGAGCCGAGAGAGCGGGCCACCGCCTCGTACCTTGGAGAAATCTCATCCAGAGAGGTCTTGATCAAACGAGTGGCCAGACCGGCAATCGTTGCAAACTGAGCGAGGATAATGCCGGGCACCTCAAAGACAAAGAAAATGCCTTTTTTCTGGATCAATTCTCCTAAAGAGGTGTTAAAGAAGATAAGAAGAGACGCGCCCAGGGCAACGGGAGACATGATCATTGGGATTTCAAGAAACGTATCGAGGATTCTTTTACCTCTGAATTCGAAGCGGGAGAGGGCGTATCCGGCGGGCAGACCAAGAAGGACGGCCAAAAAGGTTGCTCCCGTTGCAGCCATGAGACTCAATTCGATGGAGAAAAGGGTTCCTGGATGGAGGAGGATCCCGAGCTCCTCTTTCCCTTGAATTTGAGAGAACAGGGCCAGGAGAAGGACCAGATAGAAAAGGAAGAGGCCAATGGCCGCTGCAATCATGGTTTTTCGGAAATTCATCTCTTTGTCTCCTGCGGGGGATGACCCCGCCACTCGGCAGGCAGGGAATATTCTCCACCGACGGGCGTCGTTGCTGATGTGAAAAATCGGGCATCCTGAGGCTCCATCAGGTAACCATGCTTTCGAAAAATACCCTTCCCCTGGCGGGATGTGAGAAAATCGATAAACCTTTGGGCCAGCCTTCTATCCTTTGAAAATCTTGAGAGAGCGATCGGAAGATAGCCAATTCTGGGGATCTCTTCGGGTCTTAAATAAACCGTCTCAATGCGATCCGGGTTCCAATCCTGGAAGACGCTCCAACCCAGGACCGCATCCACGGCCTTTAAAGCAATGACATTGGCCGTTTTCTCACAACTTTCAACATAATTCACTATATTTTTCCTGAACTTTTCTTTTTCGGGAGAAGTCAGGTTCTTCTCGACAATTTCAACTGCATAGGTTCCGACACAGACCTTTTCCGGGTGAGCAATGCCAACCCGGATGCCTTCCCTGGTTAAATCTCTTAAAGCAGAGATCCCTTTCGGATTACTCCTCTGGACATTGATCGCTGGGATAAGATAAGCGATCACCTTTTCAGAGTCCGGAAACACCCATTCCTCTCTTTTGGCCATCTCCATAAAATCAGAGGACCCCGGAAAATAGAGATCTCCCTTTCTGGATAATTTCATCTGAGAGAGGACATATCCAGAGCCGCCGAAGACGACATCGACCGGTATTGCCGTCTCCGTCGTAAACCTCTTTACTGCCTTTTCCGTGGCAGGTTTGCTCGCTGCACCTGCAAAGATCAGTATCTTCCCTGATTGTGATTGGGCATCGGCGGCATCCATAAAAACTAAGAGGATCAGGATGAGAAAAAATGTCTTTCTCATCGTGCCCCACCCCTTTTCATGGGTCCGAAGTGCCTTTGATAAACCTTGTCCATGGCCTTTTCCACATCGATGCGGAATCTTTCGTACCTTTTCATAAGATTTTCCGCCTCGGGAGTGATGCTGGATCCCCCCCCGGAGATCCCTCCCACTTTCCGTTCAAGAAGGGCAAACCCCAACCTCTTCTCCAGGACTCGAACCAGACGCCAGGCTTTGCTGTAGGCCATGCCCATCTCCTTCGCCGCCTGGTGAAGGGAATTCAGATTTTTAACTCTTCTTAAAAGCTCGCAGGGACCGTCTCCAAAGGCCTTTCCGCCCCTATCCAGCCAGATCTTGTAAACCATCTTCATTGTGTCGTTCCTACCGCTATTCTGTAATGAGGATAACGCTAGTCTAACAAATCGTCTTGTGTTGATCAAGAGGAAATTTGCAATCTCTGGGCCGATTGGATAAAATGAAGCGGTGAAAAGAAGAGGTTGGTTTTTGAATTCGATCGCAAGAAAAAGTTTGTTAGGCTTCCTGATCGGGTTTGTTTTC
>DATIGG010000324.1:0-4457 GCA_035454825.1 Thermodesulfobacteriota bacterium
AAGAGGCCTGGAGGATATCAGTTGTGATCCTCGGATTGTAACAGGATTTAGCCTGGGCTACGCCATGTCGACGCGGGGTTCGGACCACTTGAAGAACATGTCGTGCCTGGAATTTCCTCCTGCCGTGCAAACCTATCCTGATCTGGTCGAGCAAGTCCTGGGCAAAGAACTCTTCCAAAAGTTTATGGAAAACTTTCCGAATGAGCTCCGGGACCTCGCCACGAAACCCAAACTCTGCAAATGGTCTGAAGAGGATAAAGGGATCTCAGATCTTCTCGGTGTCTGCTGTTTCCCGAATGCATGGTGGTACTCTCTAAGACCGGCTGACCTTACAGAGCTTTTCAATCTGGCTACAGGATTGACCTATACTGAGGACGAGATGATGCGATGCAGCGAGAGGGTTGTGGCCATTGAGAGAGCCCACTGGAACCGTGAAGGGAGTGGCAGGCAGGATGACATCCACCCCGATCGCTATTACGAATATCCGGTTCAGGATGGACCCTGGAAGGGTACTGTTTTGAATCGCGAAAAATGGGAGTGGGCTCAGTCGGAGTATTACAAGCTTCACGGATGGGAAGTGGAAACAGGATTTCTCAGCCAGGAGAAGCTAAAGGAATTAGGATTGGAAGATGTCGCCAACGACCTCGAAGGACCGAGAAAGGAATTCAGAGCCAAGCTCAAACCTAAGAAAGAATGAAAGTAATAAGATACCCCATCCCCCTCCGTCCGGCGCCATAGTCCCAGTGCAGACCCCAGCGTCATTATGACGGCTCTGGACGGCGGCGCCTGACCTCTCCCTTGAAAGGGGAGGAATCACGCGAAAAGCGTGACGATTTCCCTCCCCTTCAGGGGGAGGAATAGGGTGGGGGTGGGGTCAGAAAGATCGACCTTTCGGCACTTCCTTTGCAGGAATTAGTACTATGATCACCATCACTGCGAAGTACGTCCACCTCCTCCGTGAAGTCGTAGGAAAATTTAGCATTCAGCTCAGACTGGAAGATGGGACAACCATTGGGCAGTTACTCGACCAACAGATCGCCAGATATGGATACGAGTTCAAACGGTGGGCTGTGGTCACTTATCCGGATCGTGAAAAACCCGTCATCAATATCCAGGTGAATGGAAAGGGAGTGAACTATCCGCCTATCTGTCCGGAGGGCTTGAACACGGTTCTCAAAGAAAACGATGAAGTGGTGTTTGGACTGATGCCCTTTGGTGGCGGCAGCGGGTAGAAGACTGCCCCCTTTGCAACCATCTTCAGGAGGGTTTTCAATGACCTTGCCGCGATCCTATTATTACCGTATGATGCACCAATCCTCGCGACCAACACGGCTGAAGATGGATTATCCGTTGGTTTTTTTTAGTTTCTTCTCCCGTGTCGCCCTGGGGATGGGTATTATAGGAGGGATTTGGCAGCTCTTGGGAAATGATCCCCAAATTTCTTCACTGATCCTTCAGCTGTCTTTTGTTGGAGGTCTTTTATGCATGATCATTGCCCAGTTTCATGCAACAGATAAGCGTTCTCTGTTCCATGTGTTTACGAACTGGAAATCTCTTCTGACCTGGGAAATCTCGTCCTTCATCCTTTTTCTGTTCATTCTGGGGGTCAACTCCTTTCGCGATTATTTGGGCGTCGTGGGCCACGTCCCTTCGATAACCCTGGCGACACTGATTATCTTCCTTGCATTTTCCACCCTGATCTTGACAGGGGTGATCTACAATTTTTACTCCCATCCTGTTTGGGACACCATCTGGATTACTCTTATCACATTAGCATCCTCCATGGTGTTGGGAATTTTGACGGTGAGTGCATTGTCCGTTCTTTTTTTCCCTTACCTTCATCGAGAGGTTCTTTGGTTCTTCTTAATCTTGGTTCTGTTCTTCCTCACTGGAGAAGGCGCTGCATTGATCGGTTTCATTCAACACTGGAGAAGAGTCTGTCGTAAACGAGCCTTGCCGATCAGGCATTCAGAAGTTTTTTACATCTATTTAGGAATGAGTTTCTACCTTCCTTTGATTCTTCTCGCCGTTGGTCTTTTTGCCGAAAGGGCGCTTCATGGCTACCTCTTATTTGTGCTGCTTTTAATCTGCACGTACGGAGGAATCTTTTTAGAAAGGTACCTTTTCTTCCATGTGGAGAAGCCCAATTTTTTTCTGTCAGCGGGCCAGGGATTGGGTAAAACCGGCCCGTAAAGACGGGAGGATTGATGATGGGTCTCAAGATGGAGGGTCCTTACAATTTTGTGTTGGAGGAGGTAGATCGAGTCCTCAGGGAAGGATCTGCAGGCAATTATGCTCTTGGGTTCATAGACAGCATGGATGGTCGATTTGTCATCCTATACATAGGCAGATCGGACCAAGACTTAAATTCTGAACTCAAGACATTCCTGGGAAGAGGTTACAAGAAATTCAAGTACTGCCATGCCATCAATGCGCAACAGGCCTTTATCAAAGAATGCTCTGACTACCATGATTTCAGCCCCATTCATAATGCGGCCCATCCCCAAAGGCCAGAAGGCTCCGACTACCTGTGCCCGAGATGCGACATCTTTGGTTCCCATTGATGACGAAGAGATGCTGAATCGGCAGAGAACATCGTATAATGGATCGATTCAACTTATACATTCAAGACCCAAGAATGACCGCCATTTGGTTTAGAGGAGGGTTTCCATGAAGATCTGGTGTCAACTTCCAATCGCTATGCCTAAGGATGTGTATGGGGGTTATTACGAGCTGCTTATGCAAGATTATAATTTGTTCAAAGACAAAGAGACAGATATAACGATCAAAGACGTTCCTACAGGAATTATAGATCCCGAATTGATAAACTATTTGGGATTTAGGATGGTGAATGATACGGAAAACATACGAAGCATGCTTCAAGCAGAATCTGAAGGTTATGACGCGATTGCAGGGGCATGTTACTTTGACACTGGAATAAAAGGGGCGAGAAACTTACTGTCGATTCCAATCGTTGGGGCCGCTGAAGCTTCGATGCATCTGGCATGTATCATGGGGAATAGTTTTGCTGTAGTCACTTCTGAACCCACATGGATTAAAGAAATGGAACACCATTTGAAGGAATTAGGCTTCGGTCATTCTGCGATATCTTACAAACCTGTGAGGTCATTAACCATCCCCTTTGACGAATTTGTCAAATGCATGATGAGCGGGAATTTTGATTCCGTGATAAAGAACTTCATAGAGGTTTCAAAAAGATGCCTTGAAGACGATGCAGAAGTCATTATTGCTGGGTGCGGACTCGTCTCTCCCATGCTGACCACAAAAGACGTCAGAGAAATTGATGGTGCACCGATCATAGACCCAATGGTTGTTTCCCTGAAATTTGCAGAGTTAATGGCGAAACTATCAAAAGCTGGAATAAGCATTAAGAGCACAAGAGGTCTGTTTACCATGCCTTCTTCCAAAAATAGAATAAAGGGCCTAAAAGAGTTGAGACTCCTACATCAGGAATAATTCAATGACCCATAAGCAATGGTCAATTGTCAATTCTCATTGAAGAAAAGGAGTGAGTCGTTAACCATGGTTTATTCCTCACTGATCATTGACCATTCGCAATTGAATTCTTTGAGCGTGTCCCCTTCCCTATAGCTTTTTTTTAATGTTTTTGATATAGTTGCTCAAAACCTCAATTCCTTATTCCTTTGTTTCCTTGATCCATTATCAAGAAAGAGACCGAACCTTTAATGGTGGGAGGCCCTATGAATCGGGTATCAACTAAGGAAATCCAGGCACGGGACAGGCAGATCAAAGAATGGAGAGGAGATAAAGTAAAGTTCTTTTCGAAGAAGGAGAGGGGCTGGATCGATGTGGGGGGCACCCGGATGTGTCTCCTCGATATCCCCGGGGGTTGGCTTAATTTAGGGACTTCGATCATTCTTTTTGCTGGAGAGGATACCTATAGACGCGTGCTATTTGAAGCAGGACTTTCAGAAACCTTTTCTAAAAAAGCTTTGAAGAAAGGCATCTTAGACAAGACGTCGAAGGGGTTTATTGATGCCGTAACAACCTATTCTGAGGCTGGGTTTGGAGATTTTGTCATCAAGGAATTAAGGTTCCAGGAGGGATACGCTCAAGTCACCTGCCGGAACAGCTTTGAAGGATGGGCCTTTTTGTCCAATAAAAGGTTTTTTGAATCACCGGTCTGTTATTACTCTGCGGGTGTCCTCCTCTCTTTTATGCAAAACATCTTAAGTAGAAACGATCTGGTCTCTGCAGAGACAAAATGTATTGCCAAGGGTGATGACGAATGCGAGTTTGTTGTTGGTACCCGATCTAAATTGCAGCAAAGGGGCATCGACCTGCCTGAATGGGGCATGACGATCAAAGAAAGGGCCGAGTATCTCGAAAACTTGTTAGAAGAGAAAAAGAGGATAGAAAGAGAGATCACCAGGAAAAATGCGGAATTGTCTGTACTGAATAAGATCTCTGCCACC
>DATIGG010000325.1:0-3744 GCA_035454825.1 Thermodesulfobacteriota bacterium
AAATCCCTTTCCGTGGGTTCCAAGGACAATGATTTCGCACTCCTCTTCGTCTGCTGCTTTCAGAATCTCTTCAACGGGATAGCCTATACGGACGAGGGTTTTGGAAACGAGCAAAAGGCATGGAGACCCCATCTGCGCCTCCGCTTTTTTGCAGAATTCCTGTAGCAGACGCTGGATATGGTCAATCGTCTTCTGACGGTCTTCCTTCTCAATCTTCTCTGCCACGCTGGCTGCATAGGCTTCGATATAAATTGGAATGGGTTCGATCGCATGCAAGATGATTATTCTTGCATCAAATCTTCGGGCGATATTAATGGCATGGTAAAAGGCGTAAGAAGAATTTTTACTCAGATCCGTTGCATAAAGAATCTTTTTGATTTCTGGAACCATCCTCATCACCTCCTGCATATAATCAAGTTTCGAATATACGTCTTCTAACTTCATTATACCATACAATCGCCTCGCCTCCCTTCTGGGGGAGAGATAGTGTCATCATAGGGGAAAAGGGGGAAAATGTCATGCCGGTCTCCGTGGGGCAATGCGGGACGCGAATTTCTTCAGAGGTCATAGACTTTGCGAAGAAAGAGTGAAAAACAAAAAGGGGGGCAGGCATTTGCTGTGGCCTGACCCCCTTATCTTCTTTGGTGGAGCTGAACGGGATCGAACCGTCGGCCTCTTGAATGCCATTCAAGCGCTCTCCCAGCTGAGCTACAGCCCCAAGTTCAATAAATTCGAGTTAGAATTTAACATAGAGAAAGAAACCTTGTCAATTTCGGAATTAGGAATTGACATCTGAAAGAGTTTTTCTTATAGTAATTCCTGTGCCGGAGTGGTGAAACTGGTAGACGCACGGGACTCAAAATCCCGCGGGGCTTCCACCCCGTGTCGGTTCGATTCCGACCTCCGGCACCAATAAAAACAATAAGTTAAGTCTACCCTTCCAAACCATCCTGCCCTCGGTTTTCGCCCGACTGTGACAAAATTGTGATAAAGTCTGACTTCTGTTGCCTGAATTCATCCAACGCCGCTAAAACCTCCCCACCTTCCTCGGACAGAGAATCTGGTGACGCTCGTTAGGCGTGCGTCGGCAACCGATTTCGGTAAGGCGGTCAGCTCCTGCCAGGTAAATGTTTTCGGATTTGCGCAGAGGCCACTCACCTCGATGACCCAACTCTCCCGGCTGAGTTTGCCCGGACGGCCTTCTGCCCAGAAAACTGGCGTACGCAACTCTTTCAGCCTGCTCATGCATCACCTCCTGAGTTCGGGTCCCCTTTTTCAGAGTATAGGTGGTCTGAGGAAGCCCGGCAAGTGCCTAACCGTTACCTTTTTTCCCACGGTATGAATTTTTCACAATAACCTCAGAATGGAAAAAAGTCCAAAGTTTGCTCAATACCAAATCTTATGATATGTTTCTTACCGTGAGGGAGCATTGGGATGCCATTGTGATTGGTGCTGGGATGGGTGGGCTCACCGCGGCGGCCCATTTGGTAAAGGCCGGTCTCAGAGTCTTAGTCCTGGAGAGAAACCCCCATATCGGTGGGACAGCCTATGTCTATCACCGAAAGGGATTTACTTTTCCCATGGGGCCCCTTGGGTTTAGCCATCTTGCTCTTGTCCAGAATATTCTAAAGAATCTCGGGGTTGGAGAAGGTCTAAAATTTGCACGGGTTCACTATCGCATACGCGCCTTTGGTCTTGACCTTCCCCTCTCTCTGCCCTTTTCGGAGTTGGTAGAAGTATTAGCAAAACATTTTCCTACCGATGCCGAGGCAGTGCAACAATTTTTTAAGGATATGAATGGATTGATACCCAAACAGGAAGCTGATCCCAATCGATCCAGACTTCATCAAAAGCATAGCATTTCCGCTTCGGAATATCTTCACCATCTCATAAAGGATGGGAGGCTTAGACGTGTTCTGGGAAGTATTGGGACGAGGGAACCGTACAGTGGCCTACCCCTTCTTGCAGCCATGTGGAACCTCATGAGTGATAAAGGAATATGGTATCCAGAAGAAGGAATGCAGCCTTTCTGCGAGAGGTTCGTCAAAGCACTGGTTAGAGGCAATGAAAACCGTGGTGAGATTCGATTGAACACAGATGTTGCCAAAATACGAGTAGACCATGGAAAAGTCTGGGGTGTGATTCTCAAGGATGGAACGCAGATTGACTCCTCTTCTATCATTTCGAATGCCGACTATAAGACCGCTTTCCTCAAATTGATGGACCCAAAGATGATTCCTGATGAGTGGTATGATGCGATTTCCAGTGCCCGTCAAACGGGCTCTGTTTTCCAAGTCTGCCTTGGTGTGGATGCAGGCAAAGCGGATCTCTCAACATTCAAAAAGGCGAGCAGGCTAATCTATAGAAGGGATGGGGCGAACGTCCAGGAAGGGAAGAACCTCGACTGGAACGCTCACGAGATTGACCCTGAAGCTCTTGCCGGCCAAGAGCTGGAAGTGAGCCTTTGGGGGAAGGACTGGGCGACAGTCTCTTCTGTCGGGAGGGCATCTGTTGTGATCCGGGCCGAAGCGGAATATCACCATTTTGCTAAATACCGATTGGGTTGGAGGCGAAGGTCTCCAAACTATCAAGCCTACAAAACCCGACTCGCTCAAGCTCTCATTCGGGAGATTGAGGATTTAATTCCAGGCCTTGAAAAATCGATATTGGTGATGGATGTCGCCACCCCGCTGACATTTGAAGATCAAGGAGGCAGAAGTGGTGGAGCAGTGGCAGGATGGTCCTGGGATTACAAAGATTTTCGTGGTGACCGGCCTGAAGAGCTCATAGGCACACCGATCAAAGGCCTCTATATGGCTGGCTATCAGGCCTTTTCAGCCCTCTTCATGGGAGGCATACCTACAGCGATGGAGAGCGGAAAACGAGCAGCAAAGGCTGTGTTTGAAGGTGTTCCACCTCTCGATGAGATTTCCATCCCGGGCAAAAAATAGAAACACAGACATCATATCTGGACTATGCGTAATGCGTCGGATTTGCTTTTCAAGACATCTCGTTTATTCTTAAGATGGGGTTTGAGCGGGCTCGGTTTCAATCGGTTTGTTCGAATCACGACCTCACCGGAGTTCAGCTTTGTATCGGATCGCCAGGAATCCATCAGTTATTCAACGATGGTTGCCAGGATTTAAATGAAACTTTTCTCCCCTTCATTGTCGAGTAGAAGGCTGGGCTGGATCCATTCCAGTTCTGGTTTATTTAGTTTCGGCAAATCGTGTGTCCGCACCCGTTGAATGCTTTCACCGGTATTTTACGTATTAGGTCTGGGAACCTGTTGGATCGGAGCTTTCAAAGAGGATGAGACCAAGAAGATTCTGAACATTCCGGAACATGTCAGGGTTGTGGCCATGACTCCTTTGGGATATCTGGACAAACCACCCTCGAAAAAGTACAGAAAGCGGTTGGATCAAATCGTTTGCTTTGAGAAGGATGAATGATAATCCTCGTTTCTAATTTAGACATTAAGGATAGAGTATCTCAATCCGAATGAGGAGGAAAATGATCTATGACGATTATAAGAAGTGAAAAACTGGAAGCAGATGCTCTTGAAATGGGAGCTTCGCTGATGGCACTCAGTGCGAGAACAGCCCCCAAGACAAGAGGCGTCGATTCAGTCAAGACGATGGTTCTGACGGGAAAAGCCTTGGAACAATTGGCTGTCGCAATGGAGAAGAAGGCTAAAGACAAGTCCGTTGAACTCCCAACCTTTAAGAGAGATGCCGGAAGCGT
>DATIGG010000326.1:0-4561 GCA_035454825.1 Thermodesulfobacteriota bacterium
ACTCAAGGCTTCACCCCTTTTTTCAAGCAACATCGGACGATATTATCTTCAAACCTTACGTTTTCAGAACTTGAAAAACGCAACCTTTATGGCAGAAACCCACGCCCCCAGACCGATCCTCCCGCGGCCACCGCACCTCAAGGACCTTGAACGATCGCACCCGGGGGTGATGCAACCTACCTTGTCGCCTTGAAAGTTCTGCGTTGAACAATTTCTTGGAAAGCAGCAAGGATCTCGTCACATTGAGCTGTAACTTTGCGTGTTTTGCCAAGCGAGAGCTCCAGTGATTTGATGTTGCTGTTTTGTCTGGACAGTTTGATCACCTTGGCAGTCACTTCCATAAATTCGGAAAAAGCCGTTTTCGCCTGCAATAAGGCATGCCGACTTTTTTCACCACCTATGCTGGCAAGTTCATCGAGAGATTTTGACGCCTCGTTTTCTTCTGTTTTCATCTGCGTCTCGATTTGGTCCATTTTCTCATCGCTTGCCTCGGCTATATGGAAACTGTGCAAATTGTGAATTTTTAGCCCCGCAGTAATTGCGTGGAATATAAGTCTGGCGACTCGACCTTCGTTCTGAGTCCCTGAATAAGACTTTAGTACATCATTAAGGGCATGCTCAAATCGCTGCATCGCCTCGGTGCCTTTTTCTCGAGAAAGGCTTGCCGCCTTGAGATTCGTGTTCTGTACAGCAAGCTCCAAAATGACTTGATCGAGCTTGCGGAGTTCCGTCCAACAGTTGTTAAACTCAATGACAAGGTTCCTCTCATCTTGCAAGGGGGCTGCGTCGATTAGCAAGTTGAGTTGCTTCTGGTTTTGCTCAACTACCGCCGAGGCAGCGAGCGACTGGTTGGCAAATTCCCGGGATTCCTCGTCTGTTAAGGCCATGACTGCGTTTTTCTCCATTTCTACAGATTTATGGAGATTGGCGCGCATTTGAGACAATATTTCTCTTTTCTTGACGATATTTTTGTATGTATCCTCATACCGCATAGGAGGCGTATAATATATTGAGATGACAACGATAAGTAATAATCCCACGGAGATTCCGATACCCCATAAGACAGCGCTTCGGCCCTTACCATCGGGAAACTGCACGTCCATCTCCTTCATTCATTGCTTTTTTGTTCTTTTATTTTGTGTCGCTAACATCCGTGGATAATTCATCCTTAAATTAAGCAAATTCTGTATAATATTGTCCAGGACGATGTTTTCTGTAAAAGATTAACATCAGATGGTCCTCTTTAAGAGGAGAACAGAGGTCCGGTCGATCATTTTTAGACAAAGAATAGAATAAGTATAATTCCTGCATCTGAGTCTATTGTCGATTTTAACCTATACTGTACGCCTTTTCGGAAGACTGGTAAAGGGAAAGTTTCAGGAAGGAGTCCACTTTTTTCTGGAACAGCCAACCCAAGACCCATTTTGAGGCTTTCACTACAAGTCTTCAGCTATGCCACGCCTAACCTATTGGAGATTACCGAGTGAAAGCATCATTCATCTCAAATTGAATATATGAATACGAAACCTTAACTTTCCCGAGGTGCATTAAATGAGGACCTATAATAAAAGTCGGAAACTTTTAGCGCTAGATCTCGATCTCAGCACCGAGTTCCACCACGCGGTTTGCGGGTAAGCCGAAATAAACTGTAGGACTACCGGCCATTCTCGACATCATGACAAAAAGGCCCTTACGCCAACGCATCATCTTCGAATCGCCTGTGGTCAAAAGCGTTACTCTCCCCAGGTAGAAGGTGGTTTCTTCGGGAATGATATGGAGACCGTATTTTTCGGCCAAGTTAAGGATCTCCGGGACGTTTGGCCTTTGCATATATCCGTTGTAAGCCACAATTTGATAAAACCCCTGGCCCAGATCATCGACCCTAACTCTTTCCTTCGCTGGCACGATCGGAATATTCGAGGAGAGGATCGAAAGGAACACCACCCTTTCATATAAGATTTTTGTATGCTTAATATGATGTAGAAGGACGGGGGATGTATTTTCCGGGTGAATCGACATAAAAACCGCAGTGCCCGGCACCCGAGGGATGTGATGTCTGGGCACATCCTCAAGAAAGAGCTTCAGCGGGAGTCGGGTGCCAACCCTTTGGGTCACCTCAGCACGTCCTTTTTTCCAGGTGGTCATGAAGATCGTCAGCAAAATGGCCGTTAGAATGGTGAACCAGCCTCCGTCCACCATCTTGAGAAGATTGGCCAAAAAGTAGGACATATCAAAAATAAGGAAAAGGGCAACCAGAGGAATCGCTTTCCATAGCGACCACCTCCACCTTCGGGTAATCAAGATAAAAAATAAGGTGGACGTTATAATCATAGTTCCTGTAACGGCAATTCCGTAGGCGCCGGCTAAGCCGCCGGAATCTCTGAACCCCATCACAACTCCCAAACAAGCGATCATCAAGGAATAATTTAGAGCCGGGACATAGATTTGACCTTTGATTTCCTGGGAGGTATGCACAATTCGAAGACGCGGGCAAAACCCGAAATCAATGGCCTGCTGAGCAAGGGAAAAAAGACCGGAAATCAAAGCCTGAGAAGCAATCACGGTAGCAGCTGTGGCCAGAACCACCATGGGATACAGGAGAGGTTTGGGAACCAGTCCATAAAAGGGGTGAAAAGCCGATTCCGGGTGGCCTAATAGAAGAGCTCCCTGGCCAAAATAATTGCAGAGAAGTGCGGGAAAAACGAGACAACCCCAAGATACGCGTATAGCCTTTATCCCAAAGTGTCCCAGATCGGCATAAAGCGCTTCACAGCCCGTTATACAGAGCACTACCGATCCAAAAACGACGATGGAATGAAGCTTGTTGGCGGCAAAGAGTTCGTAAGCATAAATAGGGTGAAGGGAGCGCAAGATTTGGGGATGCTGAGTCAATTCCGCAATCCCGAGGGCGGCAATAACTCCGAACCAAATCGCCATAACCGGACCGAACACTTTCCCGATGTCTGCGGTTCCACGATGTTGTGAAAAAAAGAGTAAAAAGAGAATTGTACAAGTGAGGGGTAAAACGACTGGAGTAGCTACCTGGGTAGCTACTGCAAGACCCTCAACAGCCGAAAGGACCGAGATTGCCGGCGTGATAACACCATCCCCGGCAAGAAACGCCGCTCCCAGAATTCCGGCCCCTATGGCAAATGCCCGCGTGCGGGGCGACATTTCTTTCGCCTCATGCAATATTAACCCCATGAGGGCGAAGATCCCCCCCTCCCCATGATTATTCGCAAGGAGAAAGAAAATCACATACTTGACGCTCACGACGATGATCAGAGACCAAAAGATAAGCGACATGACGCCATAGATATTCGTTTCCGTCAGCGCAATGGCATGATCGCCGTGAAAGCATTCCTTGAAAGTGTAAATGGGGCTTGTCCCGATGTCGCCAAAAACTACACCCAGGGCGCCGATAGCCAGTATAAGGGTCGTATTTTTGTTGGGATGGTGATTGGATTCAGGGTCGGAAGGGGGAAAATTGAGTTTATTGAAAAGTGGGGTATTCAAAGCCAACCTCATTAAAGGAGGTTTAGAAAACGAAAAATTACCAAAGGATCTCCGTCTGCCACGGCAGATTTTCTTATTCCCGGTCCCTATAGAAATTGCCGTGCGGGCTCTAAAAAGATTGCCCTAAGTAAAGGCAATATCTCCTGAAACTTGTTTTCTGCTTTGCAGGGTTCGGATAATCAAAGAATAATATGATCCCTCCAGAAGGATGTCAAGGTCTTAAAGGCCTTAAAGGCCTATCGCCATACGATTTTCTGAGAAGAGAGGTACGGATAGACCGGAACTGAGGCCTTTTCAAAATTCGGGGGTAGAATCAAGACCTCCGCCATGGAACCGAGGGCATCATCGTCAAGAAATTGCTAACGAAAATATCAACTACCGATTGAAGACCGAATAAATAGGAGATCTTGTCTTATTGAGAAATACGGGAGTGATTGGCCTAGGAATCACCCGATCTCGGCTAAAGAGCGTTTTAGCAGTTTCAGAAATTGTATTCAAACACCCCGAAAGACGTAAACCTTTCGTATTCAGAAGCATTGACAAGCAACTCCATAAACATCATTGACAAAAACTGGCTAACACAACCTTTTCAACCGCTTCACTTCTTATTGGGATCGGATATAGGGATTAATTGAACTCTCATTTTAGGAGGATAAAGATTGGTAGCAGAAATGCCAGAAGGGATATTTACTAACTTGGCATGAATTTAGGTAACATCCTTATCATAGGGTACACAGATTAAGGGTACTTCCACAAATGTCCCTGGGATTGTGCTTTTGCCCAATAAAATACGGTCACAAGTGGGTAAGCTATTTCGGGATAGAACGTTACCATTATTGCGGCCAGAGTAGTATGTCTGTTTCGGAAAGGGAAAGTTGATTGGTGCCAGGATGAGCAGTGGAGAGATCGATCCGAACTCTAAGATGGTCGGGATTTAACGAGGAGAGAAGCCTCTGTGACCCTCTGAGGCGCACATTTGCCTCTTTCGGTGGGTCTCCTGTAATTCTTAAATCCTGATGAATAGAATAATATTCAATGGGAATAT
>DATIGG010000327.1:0-7146 GCA_035454825.1 Thermodesulfobacteriota bacterium
TCGCTCTCAACGTACTCGAGTGGAGGCCCAGGATCACTGCGGCCCCGTCCTTTCCGTCGACGCGCCATCGGGTTTCTGAAAGGGTTCTAAGGATTTGGTTTCGCTCCGTCTCTTCCGGGGTTCTCATGGTGGATGAAAGTGGGGGGGATGAAATTTCCAGTTTATCTGCCAACTGCAAGACCGGTCCGGGGCACAAGATCACGGCCCGTTCAATGATGCTTTCCAGCTCCCGGACGTTCCCGGGCCACGGGTAATCCTGCAGCGCCTTCATCGTCTTCTTCGGAATGGACGTGATCTGTTTCCCCAATTTTCTGGAGTATCGCTCGACGAAGGCCTGGACCATCAGGGGGATGTCTTCTTTCCGCTGCCGCAGCGGAGGGACCGTGATAGGGAAGACATTGAGCCGATAATAAAGGTCCTGCCGAAACCGGCCCTTGCGACTCTCTTCCTCAAGATCCCGATTTGTTGTTGCTATGATCCGCACATCGACTCTGATGGTATGAGATGAGCCCAGGCGCTCAAATTCGTTATGCTGGATCACCCGGAGTAGCTTTGCCTGCACCTCCAGCGGTAGCTCCCCGATCTCGTCCAGGCAAAGGGTGGAACCATGGGCGACCTCGAATCGGCCCACCTGCCGCGTATCGGCCCCGGTAAAAGCTCCCTTCTCCCGGCCAAACAATTCGCTCTCTATTAAATTGCCCGGCAGGGCAGCACAGTTGACCATGATCAAGGGTCGTTCCTTGCGAGGGCTCATGTCATGGATGGCGGCGGCAATCAACTCCTTTCCCGTACCGGTCTCACCGAGGACGAGGACCGTTGTGTTCGTAGGAGCGACCTGCTCCGCTCGATAGAGAACATACTTGAGACCATCACTATTCCCGAGAATATGGTCGAGTTGATGTTTCAGTTTGATCTCTCGACGGAAGTAAATATTCTCGGCCTCGAGCTGGTCTTTCATTGCTTTAATTTCAGAAAGAGCCGTCCGAAGCTCGACCGTCCGCTCCTCCACGCGTCGTTCCAGTTCGTTGTGAGCTTTTTGTAGAGCCTCTGCTATGAATTTCCGTTCGGTGATGTCGCGGATGTTACACTGAATCACTTTATGATGATTAACAAGATAGACATTACTGACAAATTCTACGGCCATTGGACGCCCGTCTTTTGTCTCAAGCGGTAAATCATTGTAGCGGACATATCCTTTGCTCTGCAATTCCAAAAAGGTGGCCTTCGATGCTTCAATATCTTTAAAGGCCCCAATTTCCCAGAGTTTCTTCCCTAAAAAGTCCTCATGCGAATAACCCAGCATTTCGACCAGGAAGGGGTTCACATCCGATATCTGTCCTGTCTCGGCATCGAGGATTAATATTCCGTCCTGGGCTGTTTCGAAGAGACGACGGTAACGCGTTTCAGAAATCTTTAGCGCTTCCTCCGACTGCTTTTGGGCGGTGATGTCCTCAAAAGCCAGGAGGATCCTATCCGTGCCTTTACCCTCCCGATAGACTCGGCGGGCATTGAGAAGCATCCTTTTTCGCCCGATGATCTGGAACTCGTGGTCGACTTCAAAATCATTAAAGTGGGTATTCTGGGGGATAATTTTCTCCAACAGCTCTCTCAGCGCTGGAATATCCCACTGGTGGTTGCCGATATCAAAGATAAATCTTCCCTCTGTCTCTTCAGGTGTTACTTGGAAGGTTTCATAGAAGGATCGATTCGCTGAGATGACTTTCAGGCTGGAAGCAAGCACCACAAGGGGTTCACGTATTGTCTCCACAATACTCTCGGCGTATTTTTGAGTCACGACAAAGGTTTCCTGTGCTCGCTTACACTCGGCGATCTGAGCCTGCAATATTTCGTTTGCCTCCTGTAGGCGTCGCTCCGTGGCATCCAGCCTCGTCCGAAGCGTTTCCATCTCAAGGAAAGGTTGCTGTTTTGTATTGGCCTTCCTTTTCATAGCATCCCTTGTCTGATATTTAATGTTTTTTATTTTATACAGAATTTTATAAAAATTGCAACTCCAAAAGAATCAACGAGATTGTAAGGGGACCTGCTTATATACTATAATGCTGGATCATTCACGAAAACTAACAGGCCGCTGAAAAAGTCGTTTTCTACAGGCTGCTCAAAAATGCCCAGATGCAAGGCCCCCGAAATCCTGAGAAGTGAGGCGTACTTGGAGGTACGCCGCAACAAGCCTGCCCCGTGCTCGACACGGGGAAGAATGAGGGGTGGCGTAATAAGGAGCGACTTCTTGCCACGCCGCCAAGATGGCGAGGCGGCCGGATAACGCGGCAGATGGGCGTTTTTCAGCACCCTGCTAAGGAATGATTCCGGATGAACCACAGCCAAACTCAATTTTGGAGCGTAGCCTCTTCTGAATTGCTTCAGCAGCTTCAAACCTCCCCTCAGGGCTTGATGAGCGATGAGGTCCAACAACGACTTTTGGGCTATGGATCCAATCTCCTGAAGCCCAAAAAGAAATCAGACGCGCTGACACTTCTGCTTGCCCAATTTAAGAGTCCGATTATTCTCATTCTTATTTTTGCGGCTGGATTATCCCTTTTCCTCCATAATCCCATTGATGCCACGATCATCCTCGCGATTGTTTTAGTCAGTGGTTTCCTTGGATTCTGGCAGGAACGGGGAGCGGTCAATGCGGTCGCGAAGTTGTATGCAATCGTGCAGATCAGGGCGACGGTGGTTCGTAACGGAGAATCAAAAGAAATTCCCATCGAAGAGGTCGTCCCGGGCGATCTCGTCCTCTTTAAGGCAAGCGATGTCATCCCTGGGGACTGTCTTTTGCTGGAATCCAAGGACCTGTTTGTCGATGAAGCCGCATTGACCGGTGAAACCTATCCTGTCGAAAAATCGATTGGCATTTTACCACCGGAAACACCGCTCAGCCAGCGGACAAACTCGCTCTTTATGGGAACCCATGTGGTCAGCGGAAGTGCAAGGGCAGTGGTCATCCGAACAGGAAAAGAGACCGAATTTGGAAAGGTTTCGGAACGGCTGAAACTCAGACCCCCGGAGACAGAGTTTGAGCGTGGTGTCAGGCGATTTGGGTTTCTCCTCATGGAGATCACACTGGTGCTGGTCATCGCCATCTTTGCCATTAATGTCTATTTTGTGAGACCGGTCTTAGACTCTTTTCTCTTTGCCTTGGCGCTTGCGGTTGGACTGACCCCACAACTCTTGCCCGCGATCATCAGTATTAACCTTGCTCACGGCGCCAAACGGATGGCCCTTAATAAGGTTATCGTCAAAAGGCTGGCGTCGATCGAAAACTTCGGGAGCATGGACGTGCTCTGTTCCGATAAGACCGGCACCCTGACGGAAGGAGTGGTGAAATTACACTCTGCCCTAAATGTGGATGGCCATGAGAATGATAAGGTCCTTCTCTATGCCTTTCTCAATGCATCCTATGAGACGGGTTTTGTGAATCCAATCGATGAGGCAATCCGTAAACATCGGCCACTGGACCTGTCTGGTTATAAGAAACTGGATGAAGTCCCTTACGATTTTATTCGGAAGCGATTGAGCATTTTGATTTCAAAAGGTGACTCGCATTTGATGGTAACAAAAGGGGCCCTGTCAAATGTACTCGCTGTCTGCTCCTCAGCAGAAATGGATGAAGGAAGGATTGTGGACATTGTTACCGTAAAGGACCGGGTCCAACAGCACTTTGAAGAGTTCAGTCGCAAAGGCTTTCGCACTCTGGGGGTTGCTTACAGGGATGTCGTCTCCGATACGGTCATCACCCGGGAGCAAGAAGCCAACATGACTTTTTTGGGATTTTTGATTCTCTTTGATCCGCCCAAGCCCGGTATCATTGAGACCATCAGAGAACTGAAGCATCTCGGCGTTTCATTGAAGATCATCACCGGAGATAACCGGCTGCTGGCGGGCAATGTCAGTGAGCAGGTGGAGTTACTGAATCCACAGATCCTCACAGGGGAAGATCTCCACCAGATGAGTGATGAGGCGCTTCTCACGCGGGTCAACGAGGTGGATGTCTTCGCTGAGGTGGAGCCTAACCACAAAGAACGCATCATTCTTGCTTTAAAGAAAGCCGGACATGTTGTCGGATATATGGGAGATGGGATCAATGATGCCTCGGCCCTTCATACGGCTGATGTTGGCATCTCCGTGGATAGCGCGGTCGATGTGGCCAAGGAGGCGGCTGATATCGTGCTGCTCGAAAAAGACCTTAGGGTCCTTGTTCAGGGTGTGCGCGAGGGGAGAAGGACTTTTGCCAATACGTTGAAGTATGTGTTCATGGCATCGAGCGCCAATTTCGGGAACATGTTCAGCATGGCAGGAGCATCGCTCTTTTTATCTTTTCTTCCTCTTCTGCCCAAGCAGATTCTACTCACCAACTTGCTGACGGACTTTCCGGAGATGACTATTGCCATGGACAGGGTCGATCGTGAACTGGTTGAGAAGCCTCGGCGCTGGAATATCCAGTTCATACGTAACTTCATGCTAACCTTCGGCATTCTCAGCTCAGTATTTGATTATCTTACGTTTGGTGTGCTCCTGCTTATCCTCCATGCTACGACGGATCAATTCAGAACAGGCTGGTTTCTCGAGTCTGTGATTTCAGCTTCGGTCACGGTCCTCGTAATTCGCACCCGGAAGCCCTTCTTCAGAAGTAAACCCGGGAAGTATCTGCTGATAGCTACTCTCCTGATTGTTGTTGTGACGATCCTATTTCCATTCACTCCTCTTGCAGAACTCTTAGGTTTTCAACCCTTGCCAGTGACGACCCTCCTCGTTATCGGCATGATTGTGGTGCTCTATATGGTTGCAGCAGAGGTGGCCAAAAGGTCCTTTTACAAAAGGGTGAATTTTTAAAAAGATACCCGCTGACTTATGACCAGTGGCGCGTCTGTTTTGAATGGCACGATGGGAATGCGGAACAGGTCGAAATCATCAATTATCACTGAGGAGGTTATGATGACTAAACATCGCATGACACCGGTACATCCCGGCATATATTTGAAAGAATTACTGAACGAGCTAAAACTATCCCAATACCGACTTGCAAAGGAGTTAGGTATCCCTGCCATGAGGATCAATCTTGTTGTAAATTGTAAACGTCCAGTAACAGCAGATCTGGCTTTGCGTCTTGGACGCTTCTTTGGACAAAATCCGCGTTACTGGATAAACCTGCAAGGTCGATATGATATGGATGTTGCAGAAGATGCCTTGTCCGACCGCGTGATGAGTGAGGTACGCCCATTAATCAAATCAGGGTCGGATTCACATTCTTATTTCTAAATTTGAACCCATCCCCAATTTCTAACCTGGGTTTGCCTATTCCACCCGCCGGTCGAAGGAAAGCAGATACGAGGGTTCGAAGGTCTTCGTGTCGGAGACCGAATTCGCGTTCAGCTAATAGGGAACGATGTAGAACGAGGATTCATCGACTTCGCCCCAGCCGCCCTTCGGCATTCTAAGCTCGGTGTTCGATTATCTTACCTTTGGCGTGCTTCTGCTTATTCTTGAAAGGGTATTTCGACTAATTTTCATATTACTCAAAAAAAGTCTTGACTTTTTCACGTATTTATGGAAAAAAGTCGATATGGAAAGGTTGGTTGGAAAATATATCTTTGACCCTGAGATCAGTGCTGGAAAGATGCTTTTCCTAACGGGTCCTCGGCAGGTTGGCAAGACCACTTTTGCAAAAAAATGGCTTTCTTCTGAACGGGTTGAGGATACTTACTTCGACTGGGATGATCCGGCAGTCAGGAGTGAGTACAATCGGAACCCTCTTTTTTTCAGAAATATTGTCAACGCTAAGTTTAAGGACAGACCTGTTCCCATGGTTTTTGATGAGATACACAAACAGAAGAACTGGAGAAACATTCTCAAAGGAGTCTACGATCCGAACAGGGAAAGAGTGCAACTCCTTGTCACCGGCAGTGCCCGTCTGGGGCTTTATCGGAAATCAGGGGATTCCCTTGTCGGCAGATACTTCTCCTTTCAGATATTCCCTCTGGGGCTACCCGAGGTGGTGAGTGATTTTTCCTGGGTTCTCGAAGAAGATCGTCCCCTGGTTGACGGCGAATCACTGCTGGAACACGCGAGGAAGGTTAATAACAGACACGTCGAAGAAGCTCTTGAAAAGCTCGTGACCTTTGGGGGGTTTCCAGAGCCTCTCTTGAAAGCTTCGGTAAGGTTCCATCGGCGATGGATCAAGGAGTATAAAACCCTGCTGACAAGGGAAGAGGTTCGGGACCTTTCAAGGATCTCAGACATTAGAGGCCTTGAAGACCTGATTGACATCCTTCCTTCGAAGGTGGGGTCCCCGCTCAGTATTAATTCATTGAGAGAAGACCTGGGATATCATCACAGTACCCTCGTCAATTGGATCAATATCATCAAGGAACTCTATCTGGTGTTTACCCTCCGCCCATGGCACAGAAATATCCTCCGTTCGATCAGGAAAGAATCAAAACTCTTCTTTTTCGACTGGTCCGGTCTTCCGGATCAGGGACGGCGTTTCGAAAACCTCATGGCGGTAAGCCTTGTCAGGATGGCTGCCAGGTTCACAGAAATGGGATTGGGAGTTTTTGAAGTCATGTATATTCGGGACAAGGAAAAGCGCGAGGATGACTTCGCCCTAATTAAAGATAACAAACCGACGGCGCTCTTTGAGACAAAGGAAGGAGATTCTGAAATCAGTCCTTCCGGGAGGTATTTTGGGAAAAGGCTCGGAATTCCTCTTTACCAGATCGTCCACGGTTTTGGAAGGTGTGAAGCATTTCCGGACAATTGTTTCAAAATTCCTGCATCAAAACTCCTGATGCTCACCGGATAAGTTTACCCTGTTGTTGCATCAAATTCTGCGTTCGTAATCATAATACCTTTGCCAATGGAAGGGCGGAGCATAACCCAATACCAGAAGTGCATCATTTCAAGACCTGTTCCCCCGTCCTCTTTCTTCCTATTCCACCCGCCGGTGGAAGGAAAGCTGATACAAGGGTTTGAAGGTCCTGATGTCGGAGATCGACCCCGCGTTGAGCTCATCGGGACCGATGCAGAACGTGGATTCATCGACTTTGCCCGAGCAGGATGAAGATTGGGGGATTGAGATTCGCCCGTCCCGCCAGTGAAATTGGTGATGGCGGATTATTTGTATTTGTC
>DATIGG010000328.1:0-4236 GCA_035454825.1 Thermodesulfobacteriota bacterium
AGGATCGGTTATCTCAAGAAGATTCGTAAGATCATCAACAAAGGGGAAATCGATCCTTCCCGGTTTCTCTTTGGAAGCGACTTTCCGATCCCCATCATCGATATCAATATCTTCAAAAAACCAGGAGGGCTTCAAGAGCTATTCGAGTGGATCAAAGATAAGGGTAATCCGCTGGATAATAATTATGACATCCTGAGAGAATTTGGAATCCACTCTTCGATCTTTACGAATGCATGGGACGTTTTGAGGTTACCCTCTCACCTTTCTCCTCTCCCTTAGCCATGCGGGAGTTGCCGCATTCTGTCTTTTCTGACGGATCTCAAGTGCGGCCGAGGGGCCGGTTGTTTCTCTCGCCATCTGGAGAAGGATGACAGCGGCAATCACTCCCAATCCCCCTAAAATCTGAAAGGGCTCCAATACCTCACCCAGAAAGAAATAGGCCGATAAACCTGCCATCACCGGTTCCCAGCTCGACACAATGCTTGCCCGGGTCACACGAATCCGCTCAATTCCTTTGAAAAAAAGGGCAAAGGGGATGAGAGTAGCGAAGACGGCAATGTAAAAAAAGGTTAGCCAGGTGCGAAAAGTGTAGCCCGCTGTGAGGATCTCAAGAGGTGAGTTGAAAACACAGCAAAAGAGAGCGCCTACTCCCAGGCCATAGAGCAAAACAGTCCACGAATCATACCGTTTCAATCCTTTTTCTGCATAGAGAGCATAAAAAGCAACAAAAAAAGATGAGACGATTCCTGCCACAACACCAACTCTGTTCAGCCTCAGGAGATCGAATCGATATCCGCCTGCAACCAGGTAACATCCCAGAACGGCCAAAAAGAGGGCAACCACTGTCCTCTTTGAAAGGGGTTCTTTTTGGAAAAAATAGGCGTACAAGGTGATCCAGACAGGGCAGAGATACTGAATGAGAACAGCAGGACCGACTTGAATCTTGCTGAGGGTGAAATAGTACATAAACTGGTTGCCCGCCATGCCTATGGTGCCAAAGATGAGGAAATAGGGGAGGTCTCTTGCCGAAATGACCAACCGCCTCCGATCAAAGAGGAACAAGGCCAATAATAGGATGATCGCTGCGAGGGTCATCCGGATTTGGACGAGGCGCAGGGGGAAAATCCCTGAATTGAATAGATATTTCGCAACGACCCCTGAGAAGCCCCAAAAGGTTGCACCAACGAGAATATAGAGATAAGCGTCGATTTCAGTCTTTTTCATAGATGCTCATCGTGACACAGAGGTTGACGAAAAATCAATCGGCAAGGATCATGAGGGCAATTGACACGCGTTCTGAAACGCGAGGAAGGAGCGGACCACTCGCCGGGAATCATCCAGGATCGAAATTCTGAAGTCCAGCGGCTGAATTAAAATAGGGTCATCATTTCTGTAGACATTAGTCTTAAATTTCTGTTATATAAGAGCCAATCACAATCTGATCACGGAGAGAACTGCACGTTTCAGGTTGCTGCTCCTAAAGAGATTAATGAAGGGAAAGTGACGGATGTCTGCGGAAAGATGTCCGGAACAAAGAGTGTGCTCCGGTGCCAAAAATATTTCCGGGATCGAATGGTTCGTTTTAATCCCAACAATCAGGCTGGAGTCCATGTGGGAGGAAAGGTAATGATTGAAAGATAGGGAGATGGGTCAACCTGCACAGGGCAATCGAAAGATGATCTGGACCATTGGGGGAGGCAAGGGGGGCAGTGGGAAGAGCTTCCTCGCGGCCAACATTGGCATCTGTCTCTCGCAGTCGGGGCTTAAAATCATCCTTGTTGATGCCGATTTGGGAGGCGCAAATCTCCACACCTTTTTAGGAGTTTCTCCCCCTGCGTTCTCTCTTTCTGATTTTATTCAGAAGCGGGTCTCTCACCTTGAGGAAGTCCTGATTCCAACCTCGGTTCCAAATCTCCAGCTTCTGAGTGGTGCCCAGGACCTCCTCAACGCAGCCGACACAAAGACTGTTCAGAAACGGAAAATTCTCCGCTCCATCCAGCATCTCGAAGGGGACTATATTCTGGTCGATCTCGGCGCAGGAAACGCCTTGAACACCCTCGATTTCTTCCTCATATCCGATGGGGGAATTCTTGTGGCGACTCCTGAACCCACCTCGATTGAAAATACCTACCGGTTTCTCAAGAGCGCTTTTTACCGGAGGCTCAGGGGTGCAGTATCCTCTTCCGGGGCAAAAACGCTGATCGATGGGGCAATGGATCGGAAGAATGAATTAGGAATTCAGAATCCATCGGACCTGATGGAAGCGATGAATCGTATCAGTGAGGAAGAAGCAAAGCGGGTGGTCGCTGAGGTGGAAGGTTTTCATCCCAACCTGATCCTTAACCAGGTCAGGACGAAAAAGGATATTGAGGTCGGTTTTTCTATCCGGAGCGCCTGCAAGAAATATTTTGGGATCCACCTCCATTATCTGGGATACGTGGTTTATGACCAGGATGTCGGGAATTCGATTCGAAAGAGAAAGCCTCTCGTTCTTGAAAACCCACGTTCCAAAGCAGCCCAATGCGTGGCGGAGATCGCCTCGAAGCTGGCGAATAAACACCCGATGACTATTCGGTATCAAAGGGAAGAGCGATGAAGCGGATTGAAGAGCAGACCTGCTACGAAATCTTAGAGGTCGCTCCCGACGCTACCAGCAGGGAGATTCAACAGGCTTACGAACACGCGAAAGAGACCTTTCAAAACGATTCTGTGGCCGTCTATTCACTTTTTTCCGAACAGGAGATGAAGAAAATTCAGGAGGCGATTGAAGAGGCGTACCGGGTCCTGATGGATGAGACGTCAAGAAAGAATTATGATCAAACTCACCTCTCCACCCTCAATCTCAAATGGCCCAAGTCGGAGAAGCTCTCTGAGACTCCGGAAAGTCCCATGGAGAAAAAGACATACCTTCCCTTTTCAGAGATCTCCATCGATGTGGGAGAAGGCCCTTACCGCGGGAAAATGCTGAAACAGATCCGGGAAAGAATGGGGATGGATCTCAAGACCATTTCGCTGGAAACGAGGATTCCCCCTAAGATCTTGGAACTGATGGAGGAAGAAAACGTTGAACAGCTTCCCGCCCAGGTCTATCTCAAGGGATTCTTAAGAGGATACGCCCAGTGCCTCGGATTGGACCCGAAAAAGGTGATCGAGGATTATCTCCATTCGTTAGGACCCGCCAAGAAAAAATAAAGTACGGAATCCGGATGAAGATCAGGCTTATTTCAACCTTAGACAGGCCGCCCAAAAGGCTTGGAGGGAAGGGGAGAAGAAGTGAAGGAAGGGGTTTCTGATTTTGAGATTATTTTTAATCCCAGATCCGTGGCGGTCATCGGAGCCTCAGATAATCCAGGGAAGCTGGGGTTTCATGTCATGAAGAGTTTGACCCAAGGAAGATATCCGGGAAGGATCTTTCCTGTCAATCCTGGAAGGAATGAAATATTTGGAATCACAACCTTTGCTTCCCTCTCTCACATCCCCGATGAAGTGGACCTCTCAATCATTGTCCTTCCTGCAGAACAGGTTCCCAATATGATCAAAGAATGTGAAGCGAATGGTGTGGGCGGAATTGTTCTGATCACTGCAGGATTCAGAGAAATCGAAGATAAAAGAGGAGAGGCCCTGCAGAAGGAGATCACGGAACTGGCCAATCAATCCGGGATCAAGATCATTGGCCCGAATACCTTTGGGATCGTCAACCTCCATCTTCCACTGAATGCCTCCTTTACCCCTGAGTTCTCCGGCGTGGAAAAAGGGAAAATAGCCCTTGTCAGTCAGAGCGGAGGGATGTCTCACCTCATGGCGTTTCTTTCTATGGAAAACCGGGTGGGGTTCAGCAAGATCATCGGATTAGGGAATCGCTGTAATGTCGATTTTGCGGACATCCTTGACTATTTGATGGAGGATCCGGAAACCGGAGTCATTGCCATGTATCTTGAGGGGATGGACCATCCGAGACGTTTGATGGAGGTGGCCAAAAAGAGAAGAGGGGGAAAACCAATCCTTGCCTACAAAGCAGGCCGTTCCCGAACAGGCGACAGGGCGTCCCAATTTCATACCGGTTCCCTTGCAGGAAAGCATGAAATTTATGAGGCAGCCTTCAGGCAGTCGGGCGTTTTGACGGTGGGAAATTCAGAGGAGCTTCTCGATTCTGCAAAGGCTCTTTCGCGCTGTCCCCTTCCAAAGGGCAGTCGTGTCGCGGTGCTTTCCGGCCAGGCAGGACCTGGGATGGTTGCC
>DATIGG010000329.1:0-12046 GCA_035454825.1 Thermodesulfobacteriota bacterium
CCGTAGACTCATTGAGGCAGCGGGAGGACGTGTCTTAATTCTTTGCGATGAAGTCTTAAACTTTGTGAGTCGCCATCGGGACAGGGCCGAACCTTTTCGGGATTTCCTATCGAATCTTGTTCGTGCTTTGACTGGAACCACTGGAAGCGCCGCTATGGTCAGCCTTCCCCAGAGCAAGCCGGAGATGAGTGACTGGGATCTAAGGTGGCAGGATATTATTGTGAAAGAAGTAAACCGGGTTGCGAAAAACCTTATCGCAAATGATGAGACGGAAATCAGCGAGGTGGTTCGTCGTCGGCTTTTTGAAGATCTGGGAAATGAACGTGCCAGAAAAAATGTGGCTAAAGCCTTTGCCGACTGGTGCTTTGAGCGTCGGGCCCAGCTTCCCTCCGAATGGACGGCAGTCGACACGGCAACGACCGATGCCAAGGCAAGAGAATATCTCCAAAAACGCTTCGAGACCTGTTATCCATTCCATCCGGCGACGCTATCTGTTTTCCAACGAAAGTGGCAGGCCCTTCCTCACTACCAGCAGACACGGGGAACACTGGCCATGCTGGCCCAATGGGTCTCCCTGGCCTTTCGCGATGGTTACCAGCGAGCAAGGCGTGAACCCTTGATTACCCTTGGTTCGGCTCCAATGGAAGCCCAAGATTTTAGAGGGGTCGTCTTAGGACAGCTCGGTGAGCCGCGACTCCTTCCAGCAATCGAGGCTGATATTTCAGGCGAGCAGTCACACGCAAAGGCTCTCGACGCTGACACGAAGGGGCAGCTTCGAGACATTCACCGGAGGGTTGGAACAACGATTCTCTTTGAATCCTCAGGTGGCCAGGTGGATAAACTTGCCCACTTGCCAGAATTACGTTTTGCTCTCGGAGAGCCTGAAGTCGACACTACTTCAATAGACAGTGCCGCCATTGCGCTGGAAGGGAAGGCATTCTTTATCCGGAAGGTCGGATCGGATGGGTTCCAGGTCCGCTACCAACCTACACTGAAGAAGGTTGTGAATGACCGCAAGGCATCGCTCGATGAGGATACGGAAATCAAACCCGAGATGAAGAAACTGGTCAAGGAAGAATTCCAGAAAACGGCAAGCATTCCTCTTATGCCATTTCCGGATGATGGTGCGGCGATTCCGGATTCAACAAAGTTGACGCTCTTGGTGATGGCTCCTGACCTTGAGTGGACGGGAGACGGGTCGCTACGCCAGAAGATTGCTGAATGGACGAAACAGCGAGGCAAATCTCCCAGACTTTACCCAGGAGCACTCCTCTGGTGTTTTAAGAAGCCGGGACGCGATCTCCGGGAGAAAGTAGAATTATTACTTGCATGGGAAAGGATTAGTAAGGAGATAGCTGAAGGTACGTTGGGGAAGGATTTTGACCGGACGGATCGTGCTGACATCCAGGCTCAGGTCAAGAATGCCGAAGGCGACGCCAAGGATGAGGTATGGGGAGGATACCGATTCGTCGTGTTCGCGGATAACCAGGAACCAGATGGTCTGAGGGCGATTGATTTGGGTGCGGGGCATTCGAGTGCTGCTGAAACGCTTTGCGGAAGAATCATTGCAGCCCTGAAGTCAAATGCGCTACTCAACGAATCTGTGGGGGCGGGTCATTTAGAGCGCAACTGGCCCCCAGCTCTCAAAGAATCTGGGGCATGGCCTTTAGCAAGCCTGAGGCAGAGTTTCCTGAACGGTGCATTGACTCGTCTCTTAGATCCGGATAGGGTTCTTCGGGAAAAAATTGTTGAATTTGTTATCAAGGGCGATCTTGGCCTTGCGTCTGGTCAGAAACCGGACGGCACCTATGAGCGGCTCTGGTATGCTGAACCCATTTCCTCTGACGAAGTTTCCTTTGAGCCCAATGTCTTCCTTTTAACAAAAGTCAAGGCAAAGCTTCTTAAAGGCCAGGTGCTTCCAGGAATTCAACCCGGCCCTGGCCCTCAACCAGGACCAGAACCAAGGCCAGAGCCAGGCCCAGAGTCCTCTCCTCAGCCTGGCCCCAGCGTTCAGACGAGAATGCTTCGTTTGGTTGGAATAGTGCCGCCAGAGATATGGAACCGTCTGGGCACCAAAATCATTCCCAAACTCAAGTCAGGTTCTGATCTGAAAATTGGAGTCGACTTCTCAGTTACAGTGAAGGCGGAATCAGCGCCCAGTATAGAATCCGACCTCCGCCAGATCCTTGAAGATTTGAGTCTCACAGAGAAGATCAAAATCGAATAAAGATTGTATAGGGACTGGCTTAAAGCAGAACAGAGGCAATTTGGAGATAGTTATGGACTGGGATTCAAAATTCTTCGGTGGAAGGTACAAAATGGGGAGCAGAGATTCATATTGGCGCTGTATCAACTTTCTCAACAGGAAGGTTCTCAATCGTTATATTGACAAGATCTTTGAGGGATAGCCTTTTGCTTGCATCGAGAATTTCGATCCCAACAATGTGTTTCTTTTCATCAAGATCGACTGTAACCCCCTCTTCGATGTCTATATTGTCATCCACAGACGCTTCCCTGAGCTGGATATACAAGGCATCCGCTTCCTTATCATATTCGATTTTCAAGTTGGATCACCTCCATCCTTTTCTCTTTCTTACGGCGGTAATAACCAGAAATCTACTGTCTTCCTCTTGGTACGTAACTCTTAGAAATTTCCCAGATGTTTCTATCCACGCATTCGATCGGCCTTCACCTGAAGATTCAAGATATTCGGGCTTTTGTATTGTCGATTCTACTTCAGCCTCACTGATCCTGTGCAGCCGCATCCTGTTTCTTGCATGTCTCGCGTATTTTATTGCTTTCACCCACAAAATCATACATGATACTTTTCGGAGTTGCAAGCGCGGAAGAGGTGAGAAAAGCCCGAACTTTCAACTTTCTTCCTCCGAGACCATCACATCCTTTTTGATGTGGTATTTATCCATTTTGCCGCGGAGCGTGCTGCGATTCATCCCCAGAAGCTGAGCGGCCTGGACCTGATTCCCCCTCGTCCTCTGAAGGGCCCGGAGAATTAAGCCTTTCTCCAGGATGGAAATCATGTCCTGTTCCTGTGAGGTCGCGGAGGTTTTTGAGAGCTCTTCGAAGAGGATATCGAAGAGGTTCTCTAAAGATTTCCCTCCCAGCGGCTCTTCGATTCCCGCCTTCTCTCCACCTTTTTCAAGAAGAAGCTGATCCTCGAGAATCCACTCTCCCTGGCAGAGGACCAGGGCTCTCTTTAAGACATTTTCAAGCTGCCTTACGTTTCCCGGCCATCCGTAGGAAAGGATTTTCTTCATCGCGCCAGCGGAGATCCCGCTGACCCTCTTTCTTAGCTCCCGATTAAACCTTTTCAGGAAATAGGAGACGAGTTCAGGAATATCCTCTTTTCTCTCCCGCAAGGGAGGAACCACGATTGAAACCACATTGAGTCGGTAGTAGAGGTCCTCTCGGAATTGACCGCTGGAGATTGCTACCTCTAAATCTTTATTGGTTGCGACAATAAACCGGACATCGACCTTGACCGTTTCCAATCCTCCCAGCCGTTCAAAACTTCTCTCCTGAAGGACCCTTAGAAGCTTTGCCTGAGTGGGAAGGGACATGTCTCCGATCTCATCGAGGAAGATCGTTCCTCCCTGGCATTGCTCCAGCTTTCCAATCCGACGTGAGACCGCTCCTGTAAAGGAGCCTTTTTCGTGACCGAAGAGTTCACTTTCCAGCAGCGTGTCCGGAATGGCGGCGCAATTGATCGGAAGGAAAGGTTGGTCTGCCCGGAGGCTGTGGTGGTAAATCGCCCTTGCAAGAAGCTCTTTGCCTGTTCCGCTTTCACCTCTGAGGAGGACCGTGATATCACTCTGGCTGACCTGGCCTACGAGCTTGTAAATCTCCTGCATTTTAGGAGAGGACCCTACGATTCGTTCTTCTGCCTCCCCTTCTTCCTTTACGTATTCCATCTGGGCATAGGTGACTTCCTGCTTCATCAACTTTCGAAGGGAGATGGCCTTCTCCACGAGCTCTTTCATCTGAGGAATGGGAAACGGCTTGATGATATAATCAAAGGCCCCATACTTCATGGCCTCAATTGCGGTATCCGTCGTTCCATAGGCTGTCATGAGGATGACCAGGGATTTGGGGTCGATCTGTTTGACCTCCTTCAATATCTCAATCCCGCTTCGGCCCGGCATCTTGATGTCCATGATGATGAGGTCCGGTCCGCTCTCCTTGACTCGCTGTAAGGCTTCTTCTCCATTCTGGGCCGTGAGGATGGCAAAGGAACCCTCCAGCATCCGTTTCAAGGAGTAACGAATCGATTTGTCGTCATCGGCGATGAGCAGGGTTTGCATCCTTCACCTTATTGGTCCTTCGACTGCGCCCATACCCGGCTCTCCAGGGTGGGGATAAAGGCGCGCTCAGAGCTTGCCCTGAGCAAAGTCGAAGGGATCAACCCTGAGCAGACTCCGGTTTTTTGGCCGGGATGCCGAAGGGTTGATTCAGAGGGAGCCAGAGATGGAAGGTTGTTCCCTCTCTTAGGTGGCTTTCGACCTCAATCTTTCCATGATGCTGGTCGATGATCCGGTGAGCGATAGAGAGACCAAGGCCAATGCCTCCTTCTTTTGTCGAAAAGAAGGGATCAAAGAGTTTTTTCAAGTCCTCGTGAGCGATTCCAATTCCGGAATCCTGAATAGAGAGTTTCAACCACCGGTTATCTTCTGAGACTCTTGCGCCGAGATCGATCCGGCCTCCCTCTGGTATGGCCTGAACCGCATTGATCAAGAGATTGAGCACCACCTGCTTCATCTGCTCCCGATCGAGAGCGATGCAGGGTAGGACGTTGAAATCTCTATGGACAGCGATCTTCTGTCTTTCAAGCTGGGGCTTGAGCAGTTGAAGGATCTCATCAAAGACCGCGATCATTTCCGTCTGCTTGAAGAGGGGAGGGGCAGGCTTGGCAAACCGGAGGAACTGTTCAACGATCACATTGATGCGCTGGATCTCTTCCTCGATGACTTTGAGGTCTTCCCGATGGGCCGTTTCCGGCGGGAGGTTCTCTGTCATCGAATGAATGAGAATGTTAATACTGGTCAGAGGATTCCGAATCTCATGGGCAATCCCGGCTGCCAGTTGGCCCAGAGCGGCCAATTTCTCCGACCGGATGAGCTGAGCCTCCGTCTTTCTGAGATCCGCGCTCGTCTTTTGGATCTTTTCTTCCATCTGCTGGCTGAAAACCTTGAGCTCCTGGTACATGGTTGCATTCTGAATGGCGAGCCCGGCTTGCTGAGCAAACGTCATGGTCGAATCCAGAGCCTCTCTCGTTACGTTTTTCCCTGGCTCGGTTTGATCAGCAGCAATGGCGCCCATCGCCTTCTCTTTTACGACGAGGGGGATGACAACAAGAGAACGGAGGTTGAATTTTTCTTTAAGAATCGGATTCACCCTCGGATCGTTCGTGGCATCCGGGATAATAAAAGGTCTCTTCTCAAAGATGGAACGGGCCACAACGCTATCCTGGGGGTCCAGAGGCAGGACGACATCCTTAATTCGTTCCTCGTCCAATCCCACTGCCATCTTGCATTCGAGAACGTCTTTCTTTTCATTGACCAGGTAGAGCCTAGCCCTGTCAAAGCCGATATTTTTCATCACTCCTTCGAGAACGAGCCTGAGGATTTCATCAATATCAAGGGTCTCCATCAGGCCTGAATTTTCGATACAGATGGCTGCCTGATTGGCCACTGTGGTCAGCATCTCCTCTTCCATCTTTGAAAAGGAATGGGAGTAGGAGGTATAACAATTAATGACGCCAATGACACGGTTCTTGATGCACATGGGGACGCTCAGCATCGAAACCAGCCCTTCTCTTCTCGCCAGTTCTTTCTCTTTATAGAGGGGCTCTTTCAGGACGTCAAGAATGGCCATGGGCCGATTGTGCAACGCCACGTGGCCAACCATGCCTTCTCCCAAATTCAAACTTCTCTCCTTCAGATATTCTTCGCTGATGCTCTGGGTAGCCTTTAATTTCAACCGATTGTCCTTCTCGTCGAGAATCCAGAGAGAGCATATCTTCGAATCCATGAGCTTGGCTGTCACCGTGACAATCAGGCGAAGAACGTCTTCGAGGTAGAGACCCGAGGCAATTGCCTTGCTGATTTCGAGCAGGGCATTGATCTCTTTGGAATCAAACATTTTCCTTTTCTTTGGCAACTCTAAATACCCTTTCGTCCACTGCATTACTTGATTCGGTGCGATCTGAGATCACACGCTGCAAAAGCAATAAAATTGTAGGGTCCGTTCCCGGAACGAGCCGATATTTTGTTTAATCATAAACGAAAACCTCTACGTTACACAACAAAAAGGGGATACCCATCACCTAAGGTATCCCCTTCCGCAAACCCTACCTGTTACTCCACGGGGTATTCCTGGCCTCTCGGTAAGGTGTCTGCTGTCTGCAGTCGTATCGGCGCCTGACTTAATCAATTTGCAAACGAGATTGCAGAAAAATCTATTTTGGTTCATCCGGGTGTTGAGTGGGTAACCTCCCCTTAAGCCCCCTTCATCCCCCCTTAATTTAAGGAGGGAATAGAGGGGGTTACTCCTAAGACGGGTAAAGCACCCACACAAAAGCCGGAAGAACCTCTATTTTCAAAACGCTTCTTGTCGGTCCCTATTTGGCTCGTGATGTGGACTGGACCATGTCGGGGTAAGGTCTCACTCCTCTAACCAGATGAAGTCGCCTATCTGCGAACGCTCTTTCATGGGCAGTCCCTCAACATACGAGGCAAAGGTTACGACTGCAACTTCAAGTTCAGGATGATTCTTGTGGAGTTGATAGGGGATGCCGAGGTGGTAATCAGAATGAAAATGGCCACAGCAGAAGAGTATGCGACGGCTCAAGAAGGGTTCAAGGGAGGCAGCCATCACAGCGTCCTTTAAAACCTGTGCCTTGAACAGTCCACGCACCTTCATCCCCTTCATTGGGGCTGAGTGCGGCATTCTTTCGACATCGGCCACGAAGTGCTTGTAATACTCCTTTGAATCCAGGTAAAGGGTATTCGGAAGGTATATGAAGTCTTGTCCCACGACCTCTGGTGAAACCTTATTTGCCATGGCCACTGCCGCTGCTGCCCTTCGGGGAATATTGGCTGCAATCACGGGGATCCCTTTCGTCTTTGCCCATTCGACAAGCGGCCGGTAATCTTCCTGGTAATTCGGCCAGGGACGGGCCAATTTAAGAAATCGATCTTCCGCGATCGTGCCCTGGAGGTACCCATCGAGGGTATCCTGGACATCGCGTTCGAACATCTCGAGGGCAAGCACAAGGCTCGGATCCCGCGTTGAGACCTCAGTCAGGATTGTCAATTCCGCTCGGTGGGCCTCGCGGGAGTCGTGATCTTCTCCAACAAAAATAATGCCGTAACCCTCGAGGAGTTCAAAAAACTCCTGAAGCATCAGGATCTTTCCTCTGTTGGTCATTACACAGGCCAATTGACGCTCCCAGGTGATCTTCTTTCTTCAGGATTATACCCTAAGGCAGAGGGGTCAGGGCATTTTCCAGGAATGGATCCATTAAATCTTTTCCATTTTTCCTTTCAATCGGTCTATTTCAAGCTGAAGCTCCTTGAGTCTTCTTTCCATCTCCAGCATCTTTTCCCGTTCCGCACGGACGAAACGGGTGTAGGGAGCAATCGCTTCTTGGATACGCTCAATGCTATGATTGATCTCCTTTTCAAACTGGCCCCGCAATGTCTCGATGAGTTGGGTACGAACTCCGGCAATTCTCTCGATCAACTTCGTCTTGCCCTGGCGACGCTTGGCAGGGATGATGAAAAGTCCAAGAGCGGCGATGACGCTGGCCATGATCACGCCCGTCACGTCAGCCACCGCCGTCGTAGCCAATGCGGTTACAAGTGCCCCCAAACCCAAGGCGCCTGCTCCCAGCGCTGCTGATGTCGTAACAGCCAACTGAGCATGTTCCGCAATGGCTTTGGATTCTTGGCTCTTGTCGTAACTCTCCACGACCCGTCTGGCTTCCCGACCCACCTCATCAATGAGTCGCTCCCGATCGTATTGAAGGCTACCCGGACCTACATCCCCCATGATCCGATCCCGGTGCTCGCGGCGTCGTCCGGCCAGATGCTCGGTGATAGCCTGCCACTGGCGGAGGTCAAACTCCACCATCCAGTCGATCAGATCCGTCACCTTCTCTTCAATTCGTTGGGGTGCATTTGAGACGACCTGACGCTCAAACTCCTGCTGAACCCGTGTCTTACTCAGGAGGTCGAAGACCCGTCCCAACCGGAAAGTTTCATCAAAAAAGACCTGACCCCGTTTTTCCATCTCTAAAAGGATATTCTCGATATCTCCCATGCGAAAACTGAAGTTATGGTGCATATCCTCCCTGTATACGGTCAATTGGGTCTCCACGTCAGCCAAGAGGTCGAAATCCGTTTTGAGAAAGGCCTTTCGGGAGTCGGCTTTCTTCAGGTACTTGTTCACCAGACGACTTCCAACCCCTAACGGATTAAGGAACTTGAGGCGAACCCGGCTGCTCTCATCCAAGGTCTTGTGAATGTATCTCTCGAAGGGTGCAAAGCGGCTCTTTTCCCACAGGCTCTGCTCTCCCTGCTTTGCCCGCAGCGCCCCTCGGGCACTGATGGGGAAGACCTCTGAGGATACTCCCAAGAGGAGATGGGCATTTTCGCGAACGTAACTCTCCACTTGGGCAATCTCTTGGTCGCTCTCAAGAATGTCGATCTTGTTGATCAGAAAGACTACTTTCTTCCCCCAATCTCGGATGTGTTCCAAGAAAGTTCGCTCACTCTCCGTGAAAGTGCGATCCGCCGAGGTAACAAAAAGAACAAGATCGGAGCGAGGAACGAAGTGCGTGGTAATGGTCTCATGCTTCCGAATGACGGCATTTGTGCCGGGGGTATCCACAATCGTCATTTCGGAGAGAAACTCAATGGGAAAGGTAAGAACGGTCTGACCGCCACCCTGTACGGTTTTTTCAGGCACCTTGCCGTAGCGAATTTGGTGGATCTGGGTGGTGGTGGGGATGACTCCTTCCTCCAACACGCTCTGCCCAAGAAGGGCGTTAATAACAGCACTCTTCCCTGAGTTGAATTCTCCCACAACCACCAGGAGAAAGAGTTCATCAAGCTGTTGGATCGAGTGTCGCAAGGACTCCTCATCTTCCGACTCCCCGCCGAACCTGGCCAGAGCCATCTGAAGATCGTTCATGATTGTCCGCTCTTCTTTGAGCAGCGCTTCCTGCTCCTTTTTTAGCACGCCCATAGCCTTTGCTTCTCGCGAAGGATTATAGCATCACCCCGGTATAGGATCAACGTAATGCTCATGCAGGCTAAGATATCACCATCGACGTGTAAAGAAAAGCTAAATTTTTGTATTGGACTGGCGTGAACAATTTCGAAAGCGTCTTTTTTTGTGGCAAAGTGGAAATGAATAAAGACGGGTGAAGATTAGGAATACCAGAGGTTGACCCAGGCATGGGATTATGCTAAATCTGAGGTATCTTTTTTCAGACAGAATCAGGTTTTGGGAGGGGAGAACAAGGTGGATTCTAACAAAGAATGGTGGGCCGAGGAACGGTGTAAGAAGGCAGTCGAAAGATTAAAGGCCCATGAATTTGATGCGGTCTTTGTGAAAACGAAAGAGCAGGCGGTTGAGGAAATCTTAAAATGGGTTAAACCTGATACAAAGGTCGGAGTGGGAGGATCAGTCACCATCCGGGAGTTGGGGATTCTCGATCAATTAAAAGCACGAGGAAACATCATTTTTGACCATTGGGTCCCTGGTCTTTCAAGAGAACAGTCGCTTGAAATACGTAAGGCTCAAATGAGTTCCGACCTTTTCCTTAGCAGCAGCAATGCGGTGACCCTGACCGGGGAGCTTGTCAATATCGACGGCATAGGAAATCGAGTCAATGCCATCAGTTTCGGTCCGAAAAAAGTGGTTCTGGTGGTTGGCTACAACAAAATTGTGGGGAGTCTGGAAGAAGCGATGAAGCGGGTTCGGAATGAGGCGAGCCCACCCAATACGAAACGACTGAATTTGGATGTTCCGTGCGCAAAGCTGGGATGGTGTGTCGATTGCAACTCACCCCAGCGGGCGTGCCGGATCGTCGTCATCCACGAACGAAAGCCCATGTGGACGGACGTTCTTGTCATTCTGGTCGGAGAAGAACTGGGATACTGATGAAATGCAGAATTCGGAGTGCGAAATTCGGATTTGGAATTCCAAAACGGGACAAGAATCAAATTCAATCCCGCAGTCCGCAATCCGCAATCCGAAATTGAAAGAGGAGGAAGTATGGGAAAAGTGAGGAGGGCCATTATCAGTGTGTCGGACAAGTCTGGAATCGTGTCCTTTGCGAAAGAACTGTCCCAATTAGGGGTGGAGATTCTTTCTACTGGAGGAACGGCAAAGATATTGAGGGAGCAGGGCATTCCCGTCAAGGATATCTCGGAGTACACAGGGTTTCCCGAGATGCTTGATGGCAGAGTGAAAACACTTCACCCGAAGGTCCATGGAGGACTTCTGGGGCAGAGATCAAAGACAGAACATCTCAAGAAGATGAAGGAACACGGGATCCTTCCCATTGACCTGGTTGCAGTGAACCTTTATCCCTTTGAGGCCACTGTCGCCAAAGAGGATTGTTCCCTTGAAGAGGCAATCGAAAATATCGATATCGGAGGACCGACAATGCTCCGGTCCTCTGCTAAAAATTATCCGGATGTGACGGTTTTGATTGATCCCAATGATTATGCACCTGTTCTCACCGAACTGAAGGAGAAAGGTGAAGTGTCCATTGAGACCAACTTCCGATTGGCAAAGAAGGTGTTTCAGCACACTGCGCGCTATGACGGGGCAATCTCCAACTACCTTGGCCAGATCGAAGGAGAAAAGAAGGTTTATGAGTTTCCAGAGACCTACACGTATCAGGTCAGGAAGGTCCAGGATCTGCGTTATGGCGAGAATCCTCATCAGAAAGCAGCTTTTTATCGGGAATATCTTTTAACAGAGCCTTCTGTATCCAATGCGCGTCAGCTCCAGGGGAAAGAGATGTCTTTCAACAATATTCTGGATGTTGACTCTGCCTTTGAGACGGTGAAAGAGTTCGGCGAGATTGCCACCGTCATCATTAAACACAATAACCCCTGCGGCGTTGCCACCTCAACGACAGGTTTGGCGGATTCCTATCGAAAGGCAAAGGATTGTGACCCGGTCTCTGCCTTCGGTGGGGTGGTTGGTTTCAATCGACCAGTAGATAAAGAGACGGCTGAGGAGATGGCCAAGATCTTTCTCGAAGTGATCATCGCACCGGGGTACACGTCCGAGGCTCTGGAAGTTCTTAGGTCGAAGAAAGACCTCCGTATCCTCCAGGCCCCGTCCCTGAATATACCCTACCTGCAAAGTGGATTCGATCTGAAGAAAGTAGTAGGTGGCCTCCTGGTTCAAAACCGTGATCTTGGCAGGGTCCCGATAAAAGACTGGAAGGTCGTCACCAAAAGAAAGCCTACCGAAGAGGAATTGAGAGGAATGGCCTTCGGCTGGAGAGTGGCGAAGCATGTTAAATCGAATGCCATCGTCCTTGTCCGTGAGGATCGGACAATCGGGATTGGAGCAGGCCAGATGAGCCGTGTCGATTCTACCCGGCTTGCTGTGATGAAAGCGCAATTCCCAACCAAAGGAACGGTTCTGGCCTCGGATGCCATGTTTCCCTTTAGAGATGGAGTGGATACAGGGGCAGAAGCCGGGGCTGTTGCCATCATTCAGCCCGGGGGATCCATCCGGGATGATGAAGTGATCGCAGCCGCAGATGAACACAATATCGCCATGGTCTTTACGGGAATGAGACACTTTAGACACTAATGCTATGGCATTGATGCCGCCATCTAACCCCACGCCCGCCCCAGCCCTGGTTTATTTTTGTCAAGTAAAATGTTCACCGCCGTAGTAGTAATGAGGGGGGGCATGGGGGGAGACTCATAACTCCGCCGGAATGTAGAAAAGTCATGAACCCCTTATTACTACTACCGAATACGAAAGAGTATTT
>DATIGG010000330.1:0-2733 GCA_035454825.1 Thermodesulfobacteriota bacterium
TAGTCCAATAGCCTGTTAGTATATGAATCTCTTGGTCTTATGTTTACTTCATTTACCACGAGACTACAAGACGAACAGACTATCCAAGTGAATTGTAATATTAACTGAATCCCCTTGATAGGTCAAGGAGTTAGACATTAGTCACTGCAATTCAGACACTGTGGATGGTGGAAAGGAGTAAAAGAGGGGCGGCGGGAGATTTTCGAGGGCTGGCTTAGGCGAAGCGTTTCGGAGCGAGACGAGAGGAGGATGGGGGGACAGGTATTTCAGGGGAGGAAGGGAATAGCTCCCCAGGCTCATCGACCTGGGCAAGATCGGAGCATACGAATTCCGGCAGCGACGATTACTTGCGATCAGGGTGGCCGCGCATGATTCAGTGCGTGAGCCAGGCTTCGACGAAGGCGACGGGTTTTAGCGAGGATCTTTTTTCGTGCAGACTCATCGAGAGTAAGGACCAGTTCTTGATGCTCAAGAGGTGTGAGGAAAGTCATGTAATTTTGGTAATAAATCACAATAACGGTCAGCGTGGGCCGTAAGAGTTCCAAGATACGAGTTCGGGTTTTGGGGTTGAGTTCCTTGCGGCTGATCCGTAAAAGAAACCATTGTAATAAGCTGTAGGTCAGTAAGACAAAGACGACCTGATTGACCACTAAAGAGAAGGCGCGAGATGGAAAGGACTCGAGGTCACTAAAGCACTTGAGTTGTCGATGTCGCTCTTCAATAGTGGTCCGTAACCCATATTCTTGCCGGGTACGGGCCGGTTCGCGAAGGGGCGCGGTATCGAGCAGCATCCAGTAGTCGACGTGCCCGTCGGCATGGATCTCCCGATTGACGAGGACATTCAGAGGGATCGGACAACTGGAAAAAGTCTCCACCCGGCTCACGGTTGCAATCTCAGAGCGAACACGCACCTTCGAAGGATCGGGTGGGTCCGGAGCAGGAGCTTGAGCCTTCTTTCGAGCCAAGGTCCTTTGTCGCGCCTCTTCTCTCTTTTGGATCCATTCAGGGCGATGGACCGGGATCGGTTTCGAAGGGGGCATGGGGGCAACCCAAGGTTGAAAGGACAGTTCACCCGCTTTGGCAAGGCCGAGCACATCCTGGTAGATGTCCATATTCTTCCGAGTCGGAATGAGAACATTGATGCCCCACTCTTGCTTGCAACGGCCGATCTGAGCGCCATCCAGAAAACCCCGGTCTAAGATCAACCGCTTCATCACGCCCCGGCCATGGTGCTCCACAAAGCTTTCCACCAAGCGGTACAAAAGTGGCGCTTCGTGGTCCTGACCCGCCGTGACCACCATGGCCGCGTAGAGGAAAAACTCTCCAGTCCGGTTGGTATGAATCAGGCTGACCAGTTTGTAGCAGCGCTTCCAGGTGCACCGGGCTCGCTCTTTGGCCGTCAGACGCGATGCTTCAACTGGATGATTATGTTCATCAAAGAGCATGCGCGAAGAGTTCTCATAATTCGGATTGTCCGGCACAAACAGATAAGTCGCATCGCCGATGAAGATCCCTTCCGCATCGAAGGCATGATGTTGCTTAAAGATCCCGACCACATCCCGATTGAACCAATTCTCGAGCAGCTCGGGTTCGGTCCGTCGGGCCATCTTACGTACATAATCCGGGTCACACGGCGTCTGACGATCGAATGTATTCTTATGGTTAAATCCTTCACAGGCCAACGAGATATCTCCCGTTTCAGGATGGACCGCCTTATGGCCCATCTCGGGGCCAAAGGCCTGAACCATTCCTCCGGAACGGACCACGTAGGGAAAGGCATGAAAAGAATGGACTCCATGAAACCGCATCGACAGATCACTGGCAATATAGACCCACACGGGCACATCGTGCTTCTTGCAAGGCGAGGGATAGGTCTCGGCCAGCTGACGTAAAATGTTTTTCCCGGCGATGGCCCGAAAGAAATCGGCTTCTGAGACTTCTCCCACTCCCTCCAGATAATCAAACTCTCCCTGACGAAACGCTTCGATCACGTACGAATCGTTTCGCTCATAGAGCATCGGACCCGTTGCGATTCCGTCTGCTTCCTTCATCTCAAGGGTTCTTCTCGGCGAAGCATTTCGATCCGGTCCATCACCGCCAGAATCTCTCGATGAATCTCACCCACCCGCGCCCGAGCGCGTCGAAACCGTAAGTACTCCTCACTCTTTTGCTTCACCTCTGCAACACGCTCCGCAGGAATCGAAAGGAGCCGACTCTTTCCCGCTTCGCTCCAGGTCAATACCATGCTCCGGTGCAGCTCTCCCCGCGTACAGATACAGTTCACCTTCCCGCATTTGCGAGCCAGCTCATAGACATTGCCCTTCACTAACGCAGATCGGCCGAAGACCACTTCGAGCACACGTTCCAGCTCTGTCATCAGCCCCTTCAAAGCCGACCGTAATTGACTCAGCTCTCCCCGCTCTTTTCGTGTCTGCATTCGTTTATAAATAATTACATACAGATAAACAAAAGTCAAGCGAAAAAACCACATACCTCCAAAAAAATGTCTTGGCTATGTCAACGAAAGGCTACCGTAGTGCGGATGGGAAAAATAACTTCCGCAGTGTCTGAATTGCAGTCAACCCCAAAAACAGAGATAGGCATTGTCCATTGTTCACCTCTCCCTTGATGGGAGAGGCGAGGGTGATAAATCACCCGATTGGTTACCCCTCCTCTTCGTCCCCTCCCGCAAGGAGACTGTGTCGTAATGTCATTCTGAGGCGATGGCCGAAG
>DATIGG010000331.1:0-2438 GCA_035454825.1 Thermodesulfobacteriota bacterium
TCCGCCATCTGATCGATGCGTTTGCTGACCATGAGAATCCTTATGCGGGTGGAAGCAGGACTCTGTCCGAAGGTCAAATTCAACCGGAAAAGATGCGCCGGGTCTTCACCGGTTTCTATGGTATTGCAATTGGAATTGGGATATTGCTTGGCGTCCTCCGGGGGCCCTTTGTTATTTTCCTCCTGGTTTCTGGATTCTTCTGCGCCTTTTTTTATACTGCACCGCCTATTAAATTCGGTTATAAAGGACTTGGAGAAATTGCGCAGCTTCTCTGTTTCGGTCCCGGGATTGGCTTGGGAGCTTATTATGTCCAGACCCAGAAGATTTCCTGGGAGGCCTTCTGGGGAACGCTCCCGTTCGGGATCATGCTCTTTTCAATGATTACGATCAATGAGATTCCGGATTATTACGGAGACCGGAAGGGTGGAAAGTTAAATTTAGTCGCTCGATTCGGCAGGAAGACAGGAGTGTGGTTATTTATTCTGAGCCTTTTTTCTGCCTATGGAGCCATTCTGATAGGGGTGGTCCTCGGAAAGATCCCTTCTTTGGGATTGATCTCCCTCTTAACGCTTCCGATCGCGTTCAAGACCATTTCCATCCTGAAGACTTACTACAAGGATCCTGTGAAAATGGCCCCTGCGAATCTGGGAATGATCTGTACCCATAATTTTACAGCCATCCTACTCATTTTCTCTTATTTCATTGAAGGCTTCAATAGAGATGCTCTGATGGCATCTGTTCTTCCCCTGATCGTTTTAGTGGTTCTTTATATTCCCATCGCAAAGTTGATGGGGGGTGCGTTAATATTGAAGAACAATAACAAAGCAGGGCAGGCCTGAAAGAGGGTCGGCTCCAGCTAACAGAGTACGAAAAATCCCTCCTAAACCCCTCTTTAGAAAAGGGGGGATGGGGGGATTTGAGAGTTATTATATACGGACAGAAAGGAGGGAGCATTATGACACAAGAGGAATTTTTTCTTCTGGAATTCACAGGAACAGAATGACCCCATTGTCACAAAATGGAACCTCTCGTGGAGAGGTTGGAGGATGAGGAAGGGGTCAAGGTTGCAAAGCTTGAGGTATGGCATAACGAGGCCAATGCGAAATTGATGCGCGAATTTGATAAAGGTTACTGCGGAGGTGTCCCGTTCTTTTACAACAAGAAGACAGGGAAGTGGATCTGCGGCGGGGCTGATTATGAACGATTAAAACAATGGGCTACCGGATAGATGAGAGGGTCCAAGGATTTGAGGGGCCTAAAGTTCCAGAGGAAATTTCACTTGAACCCTTGAATCCTTGACCCCTTGAACCCTATTATTTTTGTAAAGGAGAAGCTATGGGTCTGATGGAGGATTACTATCCGCTAAAAAATAAGATGTTTCAGATACTCAAACCTGATGGGACGCTTCAGCCGGGAATGAAAGTACCTCTAACCGATCAGGAGACATTCTCGCTTCTCAAGAAAATGGTCTTCATCCGGCTGGCAGACCAGAGAGCGCTGATGCTTCAAAGGCAGGGTCGTTTTGGGACCTATGCTCCCTGCTGGGGGCAGGAGGCCTGCCAGGTCGGAAGCGCTTATGCGCTTCAGAAAGGGGACTGGATCTTTCCGGCCTTCAGGGAATTGGCAGCCACTGTGATGATGGGAATCCCCTTGAAATCGATCTTTCTCTACTGGATGGGAAACGAGATGGGAAGCCAGGCGCCGGATGGAGTAAATGTCATGCCTGTTGCGATCCCTGTGGGGACTCAGCCCCTTCACGCGGTAGGAGTTGCCTGGGCTGCAAAGATCAAAGGGGAAAAGATTGTCACCCTGACCTACTTCGGAGACGGAGCCACTTCGAAAGGCGATTTTCATGAGGCGATGAATTTCGCAGGTGTCTTTAAGACGCCAACGATCTTCTTCTGTCAGAACAACCAATTTGCCATTTCGGTTCCGAGAAAAATGCAGACGGCTTCAGCAACCCTTGCCCAGAAGGCCATTGCGTATGGATTTGACGGCATCCAGGTCGATGGAAACGATCTCTTTGCAGTGGTGACTGCAACCAAAGAAGCAGTGGAAAAAGCGCGGTCCGGAGGAGGGCCCACTCTGATTGAAGGGGTAACCTTCCGGTTTGGTCCTCACACGACAGCGGACGACCCGACCAAGTATCGGACAGAGACGGAGATCGAACCCTGGAAGCCGCGAGATCCCCTCACTCGCCTGCGGGCTTACCTCAAGGTTAAAGGACTGTGGAGCGAAGAGATTGAACAAGGGGTCTCCGAAGATGCCCAGAAGGAGATTGATCAGGCAGTGACAGAGGCAGAAAGTGTTCCAGCGCCCGATCCTGAGGATATCTTTAAATACGTTTTTGCAGAGATGACCCCACAGCTAAAGGAGCAGTTAGAGTATCTGAAGTCAACCCTTTAAGAAGGATGCATAGCGCTTAGCGCAGAGGGTAT
>DATIGG010000332.1:0-4097 GCA_035454825.1 Thermodesulfobacteriota bacterium
TTGCTTCCACATCCAATGACGAGAGCACCTCCACTCCCTCGCACTGTGCAAGGAGTTTTTGGTGCTCCGACAGGCACCGTCGGCGTTCCTCCACATTACGGGCGAAGAGAATGGCTATCGCGTGGAGGTCGGGGCTGGCCAGATCTCCCACCCAATGATCAGGGTGGTTGGCTCCGGTGTCTCCGAGGATCTCCGCTCGTGCCGCCATGCCCTGACGGAACTCTTCAGGAAAGGTGGCCAGGGAAATCTCATCCACGGCGAGCGCTCTTAGGCCGTTCCAAGTGAAGGCCACGGTCACCCATCGCTTCTCCTTCTCAACGGATACTTGGAACTCCTTGGCAGAATGCACCTTTTCACGGATGGCAGACAGCCAGGCTCGCCCACCCGCAGGTTTCCTAAACGACAGGAATTCGTATCGCCCGGTGAGCGCAGGTGCACGGTTCAAGAGAATGTGCTGGATATCGTCGATCTCAAGCATTGCGTCTTCTCCTTATCTGGTCGAGCATGATGGCGCCCCCTCGTTCACCAGGGCAGCAGCATGTCGCTATCGAGTGCCTTTCGCCCACGCCCAGCCCGTTATGCGCCACCCTTCGGCGAGCTTGCGAAGCATCATTGTAAAGATCGAGCCAGATTGCGTAAACTTCCTCCCGTGTACTCTGAATGTCATGGTCGCTGAAACAACCATATACGCACGTGGCATGCAACTCGGGGCATCACTGCATCTGGTCAAGAATCTCGGAAAGGGCAGCCTTGACCCTCAGCGCTTTCTTGATTTCATCCGCTGTGACATACGGGTACTCTCCATATTCCAGGAAGCTCGGACACTGGTGCTCACGAAAGAACTTGATGACCGCCGGCGCGTTCGTCTTCCAGTCTTCCGGCCATCCTTCGAGGTTCACGAAAACCGTGGTGATGCCGGTCTTTATGAAGAGAGCTATCGCATCCTCGAGATATTTGTCGAAGTCGGTGTCGAAGATGCCCTGATACTGGAAGTGTAACCCTGAGCCGACGTCGAACAGTACCCAGCGCAGGTAGTGGAGCCTCAGCGGAGCCAAGACGAAGGGGTCGCTCTTCACCGCCTCCTCAATACTCTTTCCGTACTCGCGAATCGCCTGCTCCTTTCCAGGCTTGACCTTGGCGATGATCGAGAAGCCATAACACGCCGGTGTCCTTGGAAAGATCGGACCGTATCTTCCCTTTTCGAGTTTGAAGTACCCTTCCTTCGGGATCGCCATCGCGGCTGGTTTCGTCCAGTCGTTCTGTTTTGGTGTTGAGATCGTTTTTGGTTTCATCTTTGTCTCCTTTCGTTACTGAATTCTCCTCTCAATAATATATCAAAGGCACTCCGATAAGAAAATAAAGTAAATACCCCATATTGCGGAAAATAACAATGTATTTTTGTGTTTCGCTCTTCGGCGGCCAGGGTAACGATGAAGTAAAATGTTTCATCGGGCACTTTGGCAGAAGCCCTCATGCTTTGAATGTCTTCAGAGTAAAGGCAACTCATAATTTACGATCATGCGGAACTCATTAGTCGTGTTCCTGGGCCCTTCATACTGATGAAGATTCCCATACCGTACCCGGAACCAGAGGCCCTTGAGAAATTTCCATCCGGGCCGCCACTGGACGTCGGCGTCAAATTCGCTTTCGTTCGGCAACGGGTTCTTGGTGGATGGGTCTACCATTCCCCATCCCTGGACAAAAAGAGCATATGCGGCCACGCCTTCGAGACCAAGACGCGCAAAGTCGTAAGAGACCTTCGCCATGAAGGCATTTTCTCCTGCCCTATTGAACCTCTGCACCTGCACGCTGGTATAGCCCGCATAGCCGCTCCAGGGGTTCTGAAGGTCAGCTCCCTTGGAATTTTTCGTATAGGCAAGGGTGAGGATAGCCCCCTTGTAGCTCATTTCCGTCTTCATTCCGAACTGGTTCGTCGAGAATGAATATCCTTTGAGGAGGTTGTCGCCTACGCTTCGCTGGTCTGTAAACTGGGCCGTGAAGAGGATCCCGAGGCGATTCGCCATGGAAAACTTGTAATCGCCTTCCGCGTAGAAGATGTTGATGATGTCACTTGAGTAGTAGTCGATTGCTCCGAACGTGAACCCACTATAGAAGAATCGACCACCCCCGGTGAAAACTCCCCGGTTCACCTTTGCACCGGCAGCCTTGGACATCCAAATGAATTCATCTGAGTTCTTGGGTTTGATCTTATCGATATAACCGAAGCCGTAATTGAATCCAAAAGCGCGGTCCTTCCCTCCGTAGACACCCGTAACCGTATAACCCTCGAATGTGTTCGGGGTCATGCGGCTTTCAAACTTGTTGATATAGGGGGTGTCGTATTCGTACCGATAGATATTGATGAAATTGTCTTCAAAGAGTTTCACCCTTCCAAAGAGCTGGCCAACGACCGTGTAACCTTTCTGACCGGGCTCAAGGAGCTCTGTCCCACCCCGGTCTTCCGGTGCGTAGAGCGGTTGGGAAGTATAAAGGACGGTTCCCACGCTGAAGTAATCGAGAAGCCAGCCCGACTGGTACGAAAGAGACCCTCCAATGGCCCACGCTTCGTTTATTTGGGGACTACTACCAGGATAGTTGTCTCTGTAAAAGTAGTACGACCGGGCGTTGAGTCCGAGCTTTGTGTCCCGTAGGAAGGACGGAGTGCTCTTCAACTGCTCTTTTAGCCATGGAAAGAGGCCGGGAACCTTCGGTTTTTCTCGAAAGGCCAGCTCAATAGGAGTGACCACCTGATCGACCGACTCGGGGATAGGTTCCTCATCCCGAATGTATTCTTGCGCCAGGACAGGCGCCTCCCAGAGCAGCACAGCAACAAAAGCCGCCATTATGGCCCCAATCACTGAGCCCACGGCACACCGGTCCTATTCTTGAATCGAGGATATCTATGTTTCATTAACGAGCCAATGGCGAAATGTCGTACGCCTTGTGAATGAAGATCAGCAAAGAATTACTTGTATACTAATTTTCTTGGAAGAATGGAAATGTGTAAATACAGTGAGAACTGTATTTTTTCGATAAAAACAGTGTATTTCCAATCTTCTATTCATTCGGCACTTGATCTTTTTGGTCATTATGAATTGAAGGGTCCTATTGAGAGAAGAAGGTCAAAATCTCGATTTCAAGGGAGAAGTCAACCATCCAACGAATGGCCTCCGACTCCGTCACCCTCCCCAAATACGCCCGGGTGGTCTTGAGATCCTGGTGCTGGAGGATCACTTTCGAGACTATCTCCAACGGAACCCCATTCCGACTCGCATAGGTAGCTGAATACCTCCGGAGATCATGGGGCGTCAGAACAACCTTTAATCTTCCTCCCAAATTCTTGATCAATGATCTGGCCGTCGAGTAACAAATCGGAAAGATGCGGTCCTCAGGGTTGAGATCCTCTTGCTGGATGTAGTCATGGAGTCGCTTGGCGATCTGTTCCGGCATAAACGCCACCTCCAATTCCTTCCCTGACTTGGGTTCATTCAAAACCAGCTTCCGGTCCACAACATCCGATACCTTGATCTTCAATGCCTCACCGATTCTCAATCCGCATCGAGCCTGAAGCCCTAAAATCAACCTATCCCGGAGCGTCTGGGTATTGTAGATCAGTTCTTCCACAATCTCCCTGTCCAAGATTCTTCGGGCTGCCTGTTTGGGAGTCTTAAAGGCTTTCGATAAAAGGGGAGTGTTACAGGGATTCTTCATATTCAAATTGCACTTGTCGATGAGAAAGTTGAACAGGGCCTTGAGTTGGGCATATCGGAGGCGCCGGGTGGATTTGGAACGATTCCCTGTCACTCTCTCCAAAAACTGGAAAATCTCATCGGATCCAATCGAATCGAAGGATCGGTCTCCGAACTCAACTTCAAATCGTTGGAGTAGGGGGTGGTAGCTTCGGACAGTTCTTGGTTTCAGGTTAGATCGTTGGTGGTAACCAAATAGGGTGATGGCTTCTTTCAGGGTCATGGTTGAACCTCCTTTCGTGTCCTGGGGTATGTCCGGTCTCATTTTAGATGCTTTCAAGCCCTAATGAACGAATGGAACCGGAAAATGGAAGGATTCCTACAACGGAGCGTTTGACCTATAAAAAC
>DATIGG010000333.1:0-2989 GCA_035454825.1 Thermodesulfobacteriota bacterium
GAAGTTAAGCGCAGGATGACGGATCCCATCCTTTCTCCAATCACTGTTGCGAATTTTTCAATCTGGTCGAGCCTCAAGGTCAGGCGGGTCCCAATCTCCTCGGCTGCTTTCAGCATGGCCTTTAGGAGATCCTTACTCAAATCCATGGGCATCCCATCGAGAAGAATCGGGGTCTTTAAGCTGATGAGACGGGGAGTCGATGTCTTGATCTGTCCGCCGTCGAAGGTCAGGTATTTGGGCCGCTGCCCAAGCTGGATGGCGATAGCATCGGCCGAGCTCTCGTAGAGCAGGTTTTGAGCAGGGCCCACGATGTGAAAATGGCCGAAGCGGATGCCGTCATTCCCTGAACCGCGATGGGGATCTCCCTGACCTGTTCCTGAGACAGGGATCTTGCCCGTGGTAGCCTCGAGGTCGATGCGGCTGATGACCTCGCTGTTCCAGTAAGGGTCGCCCATACTGAGGTAAAAGGGGTGAAGCTCAACAGAGGTGGCTGGAAGCCCCTGGGCAAGCTGGGGGCATCGTTCGATACAGGCCCCGCAGCCCCGGCAGAGCGATTCATCCGCAATGACCACACGACGGGGATCAGCCTCGTCTCGCTTCCGGACGCTGTACATGCAAGCGTCCACGCAGGTGCCGCAATGGATACAGTGTTCATCATCAATCGTGACGCGGTACTTGGGAAAGGTCTGACGCTGCTCCTTGATCTTCTGGTCAAACCCTGTTCGGATAACCTCGAGAAACCGGGAGAATTCAGGACTGCCTTCAATCTCCTGGACGAACTGCGTGACCTCCCGGATCGGGAAATCGATGTTCTGGGAGAGATATTTCTCCAGGTGATCGAAGAGGCTTTTATGTTTCAGGTTGACCTGGCACTCCTCGTCGCACCGACCGCAATGGATGCAGAAATAGAGGGGCAGGATCTTTGAGAGTTCGAGTTTCTTCGTTTCGAGGGCCCTCTTGAGGGTGAGCAGCTTTCCCCGGGCCGTATACGTTTCGTCTCCAAAGGTCCGGTAGAGCGGGCATCGAGAGACGCAATTCCCGCACTGGGCACAGGCGAGGACGTCGTTTGCAATCTCTCCGAGCCCTTCAGGAGCCACAGGAACCTGACGCCTCAGGGACTTTTCCGGAATAATCGAGAAAAGCCTGAAGAGGAGCCACTGAACAGTAGAGAGTTCGAGATTAAAGACACTCGACTTGAAAAGAAATTTCTGGAGGGATCCCAGTTTCCCAGATACAGCGAAGAACTTCCCCGGGTTAAGAATCCCGGCGGGGTCCACTTTCTTCTTGTAACTCACCAGTTGCTTCAGTTCTTCCTTGGAATAGAGATCTTTCAGGAAAGGAGTATTCCAGATTCCCAATCCATAGGGCTTTCCATGGTAGAACTGGACCGCAAGCCTCACCATCATGGGCACCAGCATCAGGTCGGCATAAAAGATAAGTTTCCGGTGATCGGTGGTGATCAGGGCTAAAAAGAGAACGTTTTCCCGGTCGATCAGATGGGCGGTCGGGTAGAAGGTGAGCCCCAGTTTTTTGCCCCATTCATTAATTTTTTCGTGGTAGGAGGCCACCTGTTCGATCGGAAGGACAACCTCTGTTGCCAGGAGGGAGGGCCCCTGGTTCTTGATCGACATGGGAAGAAACCGTTCATCCCAGAGCCGTTTCGCTACTTCCCTGTCTCCAGGGAGAATTTTATTCTTACTGAGAAAAACCTCGAACTCTTTAACCTGAGCTCCCTCTGAAAAAACGGTCAGGACAAGATTATCATCCCCGGCGGCTGCTCCCCCACCCGATTGTGACTTGAGAACCCGGACCAGTTCGGAATGGTAAATGACCAGGTCATCTGGTTTAATTGAAGGATGTGAAGCGATCTTTCTTGCAAAGGCATAGGCCTGATCTGTCTTTTCGAATGGGATGACATAGGGATACCATTGAGAAGGGCGTTTACCCACCTTGAGCGTCACTTTAATAAGAATGCCCATCTGGCCTTCCGTCGAGAGGAAGTTTCCGATTTCTGGATCGTCTGTCTTCAATTCCTTGACTGTCCCGTCAGGCAAGGCGACCCTCAGGGAGATCAACTGTTTTCGCACGGATCCGTGATGGAAAGTCCCAAAGCCCATTCCGCCCGTGGATATCCAGCCTGCGAGTGTTCCGCCCTTGCCAGAGGGCAGTGAAAGGAGAATCAATCCGTGGCGTTCCAGTTCTCTTCCGATATCGAGAAACCTGGCCCCAGGACCGACGGAGAGTTGCATGACTTCAGGATTGATCTCAATCGTATCCATTAAGCCGAGATCAACCAGGATTCCTCCTTGAGTGGGAACGGCTCCCCCGTATCCCCATGTCCCTGCACCGCGAAGGGTTAATGGGACTCTGTGCTCCCGGGCAAAGGCAAGGATCTCCAGGATATGCTTCTCTGTCTTTGGCTGGAGGATAAGATCGGGCAGGCTGTTGAGCAGGAGATCCCGGATGACGGGCGGGAGATCGACATTGAGATCATTCCGGTAGTATTCGAGCTTGTCCGGTTGATCCATAGACTTCAGGTCAGGATTTCTCTTCAAAAGATCCTCGAGGGCATTCATCCAAGTGGGTTTCTTTTCATTCACCATAAGATAACCTTTTAACGGCTGGGAATTGATAATAAAACACCTTCATTAGCCACCCTCCCTGTTTTCTCGGGAGGGTGACCCTGAAGGCGCTTTATAAACATTTTAATAGGTTCGACGTGTAGATTCAATACGGGTTACTTGGAGGATTGAAAGATTTCCGGAAACCCCTGGGTGCGACTTGATTGGACGAGATAGTCTCCCCTCCGAAACCACCAATTCGGAATGATGATTGCGGAATTCAGAATATGAAAACTCCGCATTCGGAGTTTCCATAACCGTGGGATTACGATCTTCGAGCCTTTTTAGAAATCTCTACAGAATGGGGAGATATTTCTCCAATTCATATTGAGAGACATGGACCCGGTACTGATCCCATTCGATCTTCT
>DATIGG010000334.1:0-3360 GCA_035454825.1 Thermodesulfobacteriota bacterium
TCCGGGCCTGACCCAGAATCCAGTGCTTTCCTAGATTCCTGCTTTCGCAGAGATCTTGATGGTGCATTTCATTTTACACTATGGTCAGTTTAATACGGCTCCAACAGATACCCCATCCCCCTCCGGACCTCCCCCTTGAAGGGGGAGGAACATAACGATTTCCCTCCCCTTCAGGGGGAGGGTGAGGGTGGGGGTGGGGTTCATGGGTTAGTTGTCTGAGTAAAATTAATTATGGCGGTTTCTTCAAAAAGACGGTTTTCAATAGCTCTTTATTAGGGTGTTTTTGTTTTGGTAAAAAGTGCGATCCAGGAAAAAACCGCCATATTTAATTTTACACAAAACGGAGTGAGTCAGCCTATTGTCTCCAATTCATCTAATGCATCGGATTGGAAACGTAAAATTATGTACCCCCTTAAAATCTCTGTTTTCGCCAGGAATGACGCCCTCTGGGATTAATGTCGCTATGTATATCCCCAACCTCTGTGTCTCTGGTGAGTTTTCTCACATTCGATTGATCAGGCTGGCCATGTAACCTGCACCAAAACCGTTATCGATATTCACCACGGCCACGCCTGAAGCACAGGAGTTCAGCATCGCCAGAAGCGCTGTGACGCCGCCGAAACTGGTCCCATAACCCACACTGGTAGGGACGGCAATCACAGGCCGATCCACTAATCCACCAACCACACTGGGCAGGGCTCCTTCCATCCCGGCAGCCACAATGATGACACGCGCCTCTTCCAGTCGCTCTCTTTCAGAAAGAAGGCGATGAATCCCCGCCACGCCCACATCATAAAGAGTTTCGACCTGGTTCCCCATCAGCCGCGCCGTTACAACAGCCTCTTCTGCTACAGGAATGTCTGTCGTCCCAGCCGTAATGACCAGGATTGTCCCCTTCCCAATCCGTTTGATAGGATGATTGATAAGGGTGAGAACCTTCGATCGAAGATCATATTGACTCTTTGGAAAGCTTTTTTGGACGGCCCTCGCTTTTTTCTCCTCGAGGCGCGTCACGAGGATATTATGACCCTTGTCCTTGAGCTGCCTCATGATTGAAACGATCTGGCCCGAGGTCTTCCCCTCCCCCCAGATCACCTCGGGAAAACCTTTCCGGAGCACTCGGTGGTGATCAATCCTGGCAAAACCAAGATCTTCAAAAGGAAGGGATTTCAATTGCGCTTTCGCCTCATCGATCGAGGCATCACCCGATTTGACTTTCTTTAGAAGTTGTTCAAGCTTTCTAATATTCACTCTTCTCTCACCCAAATCATTCTATTCAGTCTCCCGATGAAAAGTCAAGAAGGATAGGCATAAAAATAATTTATGCATTTGGATATGAGAATGGTATATAATGCTTGTGTAAAAAGAAACGGGAGGGAGAACATGTTTTTCATCATTCGTCTACTTATCCATATGGTGGCTATCCTGATCATCTCGTATATCTTGCCAGGCCTGATCTGGGTGGATGGTATATGGTCTGCCCTGGTGGCCGCATTCCTCCTGGGAATCGTTAATGCGATTCTCAGGCCCATCCTGATCTTTTTCACTCTTCCAATCACTGTCTTGACCTTGGGCCTCTTCCTGCTGGTCATCAACGGACTGATGCTCTGGCTGGTGTCAGCTATCGTAAGCGGTTTCCATGTCAATGGCTTCTGGGGCGCAGTACTGGGCTCCATTTTGATCAGCCTTGTGAGCTGGGTCCTGTCCCGGTTTTTACCGACCTGAACAGAGCAATTAAGGTAAATATTGAAATCATGAGGGCATGATATGGGAAAGCATTCCTAATCCTCACCAATTTTTAGCCCTGCCCGCTCCTCTCGGCGAACCAGATCCGACACGTTAGGAGCCTTCAGCAATGGACGGTAGTTTTGCACTGAATGCATCAATGTCCCCACCCCTTCGTTCATTGACAAGCCCTCTCCGGAAATGCCATCATAGTCTTAATATTGGTCACCCATAATGGAGGTCAACTGCAATGAAAACTTTGTCGCTCTCCGAGGCCAAGATGAAGTTGAGCGGACTTATTGAATCGGTCCATGCCTCAGACGAAGAAATCGTCATCACAAGGAACGGCTCCCCCGCCGCAGTGCTGATCAGTCCCGATGAGTTCGAGAGTCTGAAGGAGACGCTGGCTGTCCGTTCAGACCCCGCCCTGATGGCCGAGATCAAGAAGGGGTTGAAGTCTCTGAAAGAGAAAAGGGGCGGTTTATATACCCTGGAAGAGTTGTTTAGCTGATCTCATCAATGAAGCGGCACGATTTAAAACTCAGGGTTCCCGACGAAATCGCGGCACTCATCCGGGGTATGCACCCTCACCTGAAGACGAAAGTCAAGGCTTCCTTGAAATTGATCATGAGCAATCCGGACGAAGGAAAGATCCTGAGGGATGAGCTTTCAGGATTGCGGAGCTTCCGGGTTGGAAGATCCAGGATAATCTATGCCGTGAAAAAAAAGATGATCGAGATAGTCGCTATCGGCCCACGCGAGCGGACCTATGAAGAGACGTACCTGATTTTAAAGAAGGGGAGAAAATAGGCGGTTTCAAGACCTGGAAAAACCAGGATGTGTCCCTGGTTTTCCTTGTCAATCTATGTTGAACAACAGACCCCAGATGTCCGAATGCCGGACGCCACCTGCTGGCGGAGGTACGCCCCGCCCCCGGGTTTCTTAACGAGCGGCGGGGACTTCAAGGGCAGGAAGTCGTTTGATTCTTCTAATTCGCTTAGCGGCGGGGGAGTGAATCAACTGATAAAGGTCCCATGCGAGCTGTAGATTAAGCCAGAATTGTGCTTCCATGCCGAAGAGCTGTTCGAGACGAAGTGCCGTGTCCGGAGTGATCCCCCGCTTACCATGGATCAGTTCGTTGATCCGTACGTATGATACAGCAAGTTTTGTGGCCAATTCCGCCTGTGATATGCCGAGAGGTTTCAGAAACTCTTCGAGGAGCATTTCCCCAGGGTGAGTTGGCGGTCCGTTTGTAGGAATGCGAACCATGTTCAATTTCTCCTTTTTACGATAGAATTCGCCCTCCGGAAACTCCAGAGGGAGACTATCCCTAATGATAATCCGTAATTTCAACCCGTTCCGGACCCTCCGGAGTCCAGATGAAACATACCCGAAACTGGTCGTTAATTCGAATACTGAATTGTCCTCGTCGATCGCTTTTCAATGCTTCCAATTTGTTTCCCGGAGGAATACGCAATGAATCGAGGGAAACTACGGCATTTAACTGGTCAAGCTTTCTTCGAGCCCCCGGCCAAATCTCCTTCGGACATGTGGCGCGAGCCTCTCTCGAAATAATGCGGTTGAAGATGTCTTCTGTCCCACGGTCGAAGAAGGATTTTATCAAGTCGGCGACCT
>DATIGG010000335.1:0-23457 GCA_035454825.1 Thermodesulfobacteriota bacterium
TGAGACCGAAAAGGTTCCCGAAGGCCATTGGATTCGGGCTTCCGGATTTGATGACACTAAACTAAAGGGGGGACTCCTTACCCGCTGGGAATTAGATGACGCGGCTCCCCGGCATCCCGTCTTTGTCACGCATGTCAGTGCCCACTGGGGAGTGACCAATTCAATGGGGCTCACCCTCGGAGGGATTCATGACGAATCCCTTGATCCTCCAGGAGGGAGTCTGGGAAGAGAGGCCGAGACAGGGAAGCTCAATGGCATCTTGTACGAGGACGCAGCCTTTCCCTATTACCTTGAGGCTCTGTCTCCCACAGATGAAATGATCATTCCTCCTTTTTCTAAGGATGAGCTTCGCTGGGGCGTTCTAAAAGTGGGAGAGAGGTATCTGAAGGCAGGGATCACAAGTGTTCATGATGCACTGGCGACTCCACGCTTTCTAAGGATCTATCAGGACCTCAGAGACGCTCATCAACTGCCTCTTCGAGTTTACAGTTTTGTACCGTACAGGTACTTCCCCCTGTTCAGGGATTCCGGCATCCGAAGCCGATTTGGAGACGAGTGGTTGAGCATCGGGGCAGTGAAGATGATCGTGGATGGCGCTATCGCAGGAAGAACGGCCTGTCTCAAGGAGCCCTATGGTCAAAAAGAATTAGGCTCAGGGATCTTACTGTTGAGAGAAGAACAAATCAAAGCGATGATCTTTGAGTACCACAAGGCAGGTTTTCAGGTGGCTGTCCATGCCAATGGAGATCGAGCCATCGAAATGACCCTTAACGGATTCGAGGAAGCCCTCCGAAGAGTGCCCAGAGAGAACCATCGACACCGGATCGAGCACTGTAGCCTTGTAACCGATGATATCTTAAGGAGGATGAAGAGAATAGATCTCCTGGCTGTTCCCTTCGGATCCTATGTCTGGCACCACGGGGAAAAGATCTTGCCTTTTTATGGCGAGGAACGGGCAAGGCGGCTCTTTCCACACAAATCTTTTCTTGATTATAGAGTCAGGTTTGCAGGGAGCACAGATAATCCCTGCGGGCCTTACGAACCTCTTTTGGCGATCCAGAGTTGTGTGACCCGAAAAAGCAAAGAAGGGGTATTTCTGGGAGAAAATCAGAAACTCCCTTTGATGGAAGCGCTCAGGATGTATACGACAGGGTCTGCCTATGCTTCCTTTGAAGAAGATCGAAAAGGGTCCCTGACCCCCGGGAAATTAGCTGACATCGTGGTCCTGAAGGAAGACATTACAAGGGTTCTTCCAGAAGAGATCAAGAATATTCCCATAGGACTCACTCTCGTTGGAGGCGAGATTAGATTTTCCGCCCCATAACCAAGGCATATTTTTTCATGCCTCCGAGGTATTATTTTTTAAAATGAGTCCATCCGGCTTTTGTGTGGGTGGGTTCCGCCTCTTAGGAGCACCCTCTCTATTCCCCCCTTAGATTAACGGGGGATGAAGGGGGCTTAGAGACATAAGGAGAGGTTACCCATCAATACCCGGATGAGCCTAAGACGGAGGGTTTAAAGACATGGCTGAAGAAGTGAGATTGTCCATTTCAGAAATCAAGGAGAAGCGAGAGAAGTTTTTGATTCCGGCGTATCAGTCGTATTTCACAGATCCGGTCCACATTGTCAAAGGTGACATGCAGTATCTTTACGATGATAGCGGGAAGAGATATCTGGATGCCTTCTCAGCGGTGGTCACAATTTCCGTTGGACATTGTCATCCGGATATCGTGCCGAAAATTCAGGAACAGAATGCCCAACTCCAGCATCTCACCACGCTCTACTACACAGAATCCCTCGTTAAACTTGCGGAGAAACTGGCTTCCATTGCCCCCGGAAATTTACAGAAATCTTTTTTTACCAATTCCGGAACAGAAGCAACTGAGATGGCCGCCGTCCTGACAAAGAACTATACAAAACGGCATGAATTCATTGCCCTTCGACACTCCTTCCACGGCAGGACAATGATGTCGATGGCCTTGTCAGGGCAGTCGATATGGCGGCATTCCGTTCCCTTCATGTTTGGCGTCAATCATGCTCCTGCAGCCTATTGTTATCGATGTCCGATGGGACTGAGCTATCCTTCATGCGATGTCCGGTGCGCTCTTGAAGTGGAAGAGATTATTAAATGCTCCACTTCAGGAAAGATCGCCGGACTCATTGCAGAGCCCCTTGCTGGCTTCGGCGGAGTGATCCACCCTCCCAAAGAGTATTTCAAGATCGTTTCTGATCTTGTTCATCAATACGGCGGGCTTCTCATTATCGATGAGGTCCAGACAGGATTCGGAAGGACAGGGGAAAAGTGGTTTGGCATTGAGAATTGGGATGTTGTCCCGGATATGATGACCATGGCAAAGGGAATGGGGAATGGCATTCCGATTGGTGGAGTCATCACGACGCCGGAAATCGCCGAATCCCACCGGGGGTTGATCCATTTTTCAACCTATGGTGGAAATCCTATTTCCACCACTCAGGCAAGACTCGTCATTGAGACTGTTGAGAACAGGGATTACCGGAAAAACGTGAAAGAAGTGGGTCATCATTTAAAACAAAACCTTCTATCTCTACAGGAGAAACACAGGATCATTGGTGAAGTCCGTGGATTGGGACTCATGCTGGGAATAGAGCTCGTTAAAGACAGAAAGACCAAAGAACCGGCTTCCAGAGAATTGCTTCGATTAATGGATTTATGCAAAGACCGAGGCCTTTTTATCGGAAAGGGTGCGATGGCTGGAAATGTGATTCGGATCAAACCTCCCTTCTGTATCACGAAGGATGACGCTGACTTCATTGCCCGCGTATTGGATGAAACGATGAGCATGGTTGAAAAAGAATCATAAATCCTTTTATCGATCGTTCGAGAAATACCGTCTGGTCACTTCACCAACCCGTTTTCCGAGAATGCGGGCTGCTTTGATTCCCAGTTCATCCTCTCTTACCGCATCTTTGATTCTCCCTCGTTTCGGGTGGGTTGTCGCAGCTACCCCGAGATAACAACCAGGCCGCTCGTCAGGCCCTGTGCCAACGATGACCATATCATGAATCAGAAAAAAGTGATGGATGGCCTGAAGGGTCGTTTCCTGCCCTCCATTTCGATTGCCTCCCACCGCGATTGCGCCGCCGACCTTGTCTTTTAGAGCAAATTTCCATTGACCCTTGGCGTATCTTAAAAGGGGCTCTGTCCGGTCCATGAAATTCTTCATTTGGCCGGAGATCTGGCCGAAGTAGACAGGGGTTGCAAGGATCAACCCATGACACTCTTTTAATGTTGGATAGATTTCATCCATGGAATCACGGTGGATCTGGCAGGCATAGTCGTTCCGGTTCTCATCGAAACACTTAAAGCAGCCGATGCAAAATCTGATCTGGGTGTCTCTGAGGTAAATTCTTTCAGTAACGATTCCTTCCAGCGTGCCTGCACTTTTAAGGGCTTCTTCAAGAAGAATATCTGTATTGGCCTTTCTCGGGCTTCCAGAAATTCCTAAGATCTTAATCTTTTTCACTAACAGAATACCTCCTCCCTCATCCTTCCCCTCTCCCTTTGAAGGGGAGAGGGAAGAGGTGAGAGGTCAATCTCAAAATATGTCACGCGTCTGTATTAGATTTTATCCCAGGTCGGTCGAGGCCAAACCGGCTTTTTGACCGCATAATTCGCCGGAGCCACGGGATACTGAACTCCCTTCTCCCACATGACCACGAACGATTTGACCCAGGCATTATCGTGTTTGGAATCCCACTTGATCCCATCAATTTGGAGATTATTGTACTCTCCCGTCTTTACCTCAACCTTGTCGACAGCCTGTTTGAATTTTTCCCGGTCGTAGGTCGGGTTTTTCTCCAACACCGCCTGTAGCACCGGGATAACGGCAAAGGCTGCAAGCATATTGGCATCAGCGACCACATTATATTGTTTCTTGTACATCTCCGTAATCTTTTTCAACCCGGCGATCTCGGCCACATCCGTAAAATTCGTTGTGGCAAAGGTATAATTGCTGTCTTTACCCAAGGCCTCGGCGAAATCATAGATGGCATGAGTACCGAACATGCCTCCATAACCGAGGGGATTAAAATTCAACTCTTTCATGGTGCGAGTGATCAAGACGCCATCTTGGGGCCGGCTGTGACAAACGAGGAAATCGACCCCTGCGCTCTTGTACTTGGAGATGTAGCCTGTGAAGTCCCTTGTCGCCGTCGCATCATAGGTGGAATAATCCACGACATCGAATCCAACCTCCTTGGCATATTTTACGGCCTCGTCTCCCCCGGATACACCGAAGATCGAATTCTCGCAGAGAACGGCCACTTTCTTAACGGCCTTCCCGGTTTCCTTCCCCATGTCCCTGGCAAAATAGATGAGATCCTTGCCGTAGTTGACCATCGTCGGACAGGTCCGGTAGGTATATTGAAACCCCCTCTGAGTAATCTGTGGAGCTCCATCAACACCCGTGATATAGCAGATACGGTTTCGCTCAGCCACTTGAGTCGCGATCATGCCTGCTGCACTCTGGTTTGTTCCGGTAAGCAATAGAATGTCTTTATCGGCGATCAACTTTTCTGCCTGAATCCCTGCAACCTCAGGTTTGCTTTCGGTATCCGCAACGACAATTTTGATCTTCGCGCCTCCCATGGATTTGATCCCGCCCGCCTCATTAAGCAGTTGGGCGGCGAGGAGAAATCCCCAGTAGCTCCTCTGTCCCCAGGAGGCACTTACCCCTGTCATGGGAGCCAATTGTCCTACCTTCACCTCCTTCGGCTGAGCATGGAGGAGAGTTGGAATCCCAAGAGCTCCCATTCCTCCAGCGACTACCCCTGTTTTCAAAAAAGTCCTTCGTGTCATTTTCGTAATTTCCTTTTTCATGTTCGTTCCTCCTTCCTGTTTTATGCGTTTTATGAGGGTTATCGATACATCTCATCCGATCATCAAATCCCCAGATACTTTTTCTTAATCTGCTCATCTTGTAATAGTTCCATTCCTGTTCCTGTTTGGACGATGCGTCCGGTTTCGAGGATATATCCCCGATCCGAAATTTTTAAGGCTTGGATGAGGTTCTGTTCAACCAGCAGGACCGTGGTGCCCTCTTTTCGAATCGTTAAGACCGTGTCTAAAATCATTTTCGTCAACAGAGGGGATAGCCCTAACGAGGGTTCATCCATAATAAGTAATTTGGGTTCGCTCATGAGGCTTCGGCCAATGGCGAGCATCTGCTGCTCCCCGCCGCTAAGACTGCCGGCCAATTGTCTCTTTCGGTCGGCAAGGATTGGAAAAAGGTCCAGGACTTTTCTCAGGTTTTCTTTTTTCTGGAGTCTGGCTTGCTTTCGAACGGCCCCCATCTCCAGATTGATTTCTACAGGCATGGATCCGAACAGTTTTCGACCCTCCGGGACCTGAGAGACGCCGAGATCAACAATCTGGGCAGGGCGAAGCTGATCCAGACGTGTTTCTTCAAAATGAATCGTCCCCGAGATCGGTTTGAGTAATCCGGAAATGGCTTTCAGGATGGTCGTTTTACCCGCACCATTCGACCCAACGAGAGAGATGATTTCTCCTTTTTCGATTTGGAGACTGACGCCATGAACCACACGGATATCCCCGTAAGCAATGCGGATCTCCCTCAGTTCAAACATGGGGATCTTCCTTTCCAATGTAGGCCTCAAGCACCAGCGGGTCGTTTAGCAGATTTTTCGGATCTCCCTCAGCGATCTTCGCACCTGCATCGAGAACAAAGACCTTATCGGTCAATGAGAGAATGGCTCTCATGATATGCTCAATCATCAAAATGGTAATTCCGGACTTGACGAGTCCTTGCAGGATTTCGCTGATTTCATCGACCTCGGTTGGATTTAACCCCGCAATCACTTCGTCAATCAACAGGAGTTTGGGTTCTGAAGCAAGCGCTCTGGCCAATTCCAAACGTTTCCTTTCGACGACCGTTAAACTCCGTCCCAGTTTTTCTTTCTTATCTTCCAATCGAAGTCGATGGAGCAACGCTTCTGTTTTTTTCTCGGCCTCTTTCACGGTGGGCGAATGGACCAGGGCGCCAATGGTCACCGTTTTAAAGACCGTGAGATCCTCAAAAGGTTTTGCAATCTGGAAGGTTCGAGCGATCCCTGTCTGGCAGATCTGATGGGCGGAAAGCCCGGTAATCTCCTTATTCTGAAAATGGACAGACCCTCCATCCGGCTTCAGAAAACCTGTGATCAAATTGAAGAGCGTTGTTTTTCCGGCCCCATTGGGACCGATCAATCCGACAATCTTCCCTTTCTCTACATGGAGATCAACCTCCCTTAACGCCTGTAAGCCACCGAACTTCTTAGAAACTTTATCCACCGTGAGCAGCATCTTTTCCTATTCCGAAGAACCCTTTCCCTTTTTGGAAAAAAGGATTATCCCTCCAATATTCCACGAATCCCATCAGCCCGCCATAATAGCGCACCGACACAATGGTTAACACGATTCCATAAAACATCATGGTCGCTGCTGAGACTCGAGGCCCTTGCAAAAAAGGGATCTGTCTTAGGACCTCTCCCAAAATACTGAATACTAATGTGCCAATAATGGGACCAAAAACAGTGCCTCTCCCACCCACAATGACCCCAAGCATGGGCAGAAGAACGACATTCGGGAATCCGAACATGATTTCCGGGACAATATAAAGCATAAATTGAGCATAGAAGGTTCCTGCAAGGCCTGTAAAAAAGGCTGACAAGACAAACATCTTCATTTTAATATCGAAACAGTTGATTCCAGAAGCCTCGGCTGCCTCTTCATTCTCTCGAACCGCAATGGCACGATGTCCTAATTTAGATCTCTGTAACCCCAGGGTAAGAATTATCATGACAAGGACCATTGAGAAGGCAATGAAGTAATAGGGTAATCTGCTCATGAAGAGGAAATGTTCGGGGGCACTTTTAAAAGGGAGGTAAATCCCCACCGAGCCTCCAACAAATTTCCAGTTATTGAACAGGGCCTTCATGATCTCCATCGCTGCAAACGTAACCAGTGCAAGGTAAAGTCCCTTTAATTTGGAACGAAACAGAATAGCTCCTAAGGGAATAGCGAATAAGGCCGCTGCCAAAGCTCCAATGAACCCTCCCACATAAGGAGTCACCTGGCCATCGAGAAAGAGCTTCGTTGAAAAGTATCCGGCTATCCCGTAGAACACTCCGTGCCCTAAGGCCAATTGACCCGTATATCCGAAGATCAGATTCCAGCTCTGGGCTAAATAGACAAAATGGAGGGCGGTGATCATCATAGTTAAAAGATAGGAGGAGGCAAAAAAAGGGGATACGAGTAAAGCAGAGACAGATAGAAGAACAACCGCAATGAGAGCTTTCCTGTTCTTCAAGTTCCTCGACCTCAACCTTCTAAAACAAGTCCTCAGGTGACCTATTTAACGCTTCCAAACATGCCGGAAGGTTTAAAAATTAGGACAAGCGCAAGAATCAGGAACAGTACACCGGTGCCCAGGGATGCTGAAATAAAAACAGACGACAGGGCTTCGATGACTCCAACAATCAATCCTCCCACGATCGCTCCGGGAATGCTTCCAAGACCTGATAAGACAACCACCATCCATGCCTTTGTCACCAGAGTAAATCCCGTGTACGGGTCGACAACAGAGAAAGCGGTGATGGAGGAGCCTGCAATTGCTTCAAGGACGCAGGCGATCGAAAAAGCGATCCTGAAGACTGTATTTGTTTCGATTCCAACGAGCATGGCGCCTTCCTCGTTGTCCGCTGTAGCCCCGATTGTTTTACCAAATGTTGTCTTCTTGAGAAACAGAAAGAGGGAGAGGATGACAACCACGGAGACGATGGCCGTAATGAACCTGGGGTAATTAAGCTTAATCTCTCCCCAGAGGGGTAACATCTTGGTTGTGTAAGGAGTGATGATTCCCCTGGGGGTTCCGGTGAAGATGAAGAGCATCAGGCTTTCGAGAAAAATCATCACCCCCAAGGTTGCCATCATTTGAATGTGATGGGGTGTCTTTAGCATCCATTGGATGACCGATTGGTACATCAAGATGCCAATGATAAAGAAGATAGGGATGGTGAAGATCATGCTGAGGAAGGGATCCAATTTGTAGTAATTGTATAGAAAGAGGGTGATATACATCGAGACGACAGTGAGCTGGCCATAGGCGAAGTTGATAATTCCCATCACCCCGAAAATCATTGTGAAACCGATGGAAATTAGGGCATAGATCGAACCGTTCAACAAGCCATAAACAATCGTTTGTAAGATTACGGTCTGGCTGATCATATCCATGGAGACGTAATTCCTCCCTGAAACCCCTCAGATTGATTGGCCGAACAGTTGATTAAAAACGGACAGGCAAACCCCTGTTCCAACTGAGAGATTTTGTATCGGCACGCATTCATCTGCCTTATGGGAAAAGGTCTCATCTCCGGGTCCAAAAAGAACGGTCGGGGTCCCTCCGAGATGAAACAGATGGGAACCATCCGTACAACCTGCTTTTGCTCTTATTTCTGGTCTTTTTCCGGTCACTTGCTTTGCAGCCTCAATAACCGCCCGAACGATCGGTTCATCTTCAGACATAAGGTAAGGGTCCCAATAATTGGGTCTCATCTTGACTGCGATCTTGAGATCTTTCTCTTCTTTGAGGATCGGATCGATCACCCCTTTCAATTCGGCCATGACCGTTTCGGTTGTTTCTCCTAAAATCAATCGCCGGTCCAGAGCCAGGTCGCAACGGTCCGGAATGATATTGACCTTTGCCCCCCCATGGATCTGAGTCACGGAGATACTCGGGGTGGGAATTTCAAAGATATCGTTTCGGTCTGTGAATCTCATCGAGTAGATTGCCTCGATCAGTTTGGCTGCGTAATGAATTGCGTTGATACCGATTTGGGGTCTACCAGCGTGGCAGGCCTTTCCGTTTATGATGATGTCGATCCAGCGTAACCCTCGATTCCCCAATTCGACCCGGAGGCTTGTTGGCTCTGAGACGATCGCAAAATCGGCTCCCTTGCCAACCCCTTTTTGAAGGAGGTGAACCGTTCCCCATTCACTCCCTGTCTCCTCATCCGCAGCACCCATGAATATGATCTCACCATTAAAGGAGGTTCTGGTCCGTTTATAAGCGATCATGGCCGCCATCATGCAGGCAATGCCCGACTTCATGTCAGAAGTACCCCTGCCATAGATCTTACCCTCCCGGATTTCCGCGCCGAAGGGATCGACGGTCCAGTTTTCCCCCGGGGGCACAACATCGATGTGCCCGTTGAGAAGGAGAACCTTGCCTTTCCCTTTCCCTGGGAGTCTTGCGACGACATTACAGAATCCTTTTTTGCCCTCTATGATTTCAGCATCGATATGCTCTTTCTCAAACTTCTTCAAGATGATCTTTGCACAATCCCGTGTATCTCCCGGAGGGTTTAAACTCGGAGTTCGAACAAGCTCCCGGGTAAGTTCAATGACCTCGTCTTGACTCATACGCGTATCCATTTCATCTCCTTTAATCAAATCATCTAACCACAATTTCTTTGCCAGTGTTCTGCCACATCGATACACCGGGTAATCCATAATCTTGGAAATCCCCTCAAGAATTGAATGAACTCCTCTAAGATCCGAAATCTCCCTGGCCTGCCAATGACCTGCGGGTGAAGCATCGTGGTAAAACAGCCACTCCATTGATAATAGTCCAGGAGAGCTCCCTCGAAAATCTCCAAAAACTCCTTGGGCGTGATCGTCATTCTCGATATAGGTGGCCTCAAGCTATAGAGAAAATAGGGGGCATCATCAATCGACCAATGGACCGGTAACTCCACAAGATTCGTTTTCATCCCGTTAATGGAGTGTTTGTAGGGAGCGATATCGTCCATCATGGTCGATGAGTAGACGAAGCCATGTTTATGGAGAAGCGAGAGGGTGGAGGGTGTGTATTCTCCTGCAGGGGAACGATAGCCGTAGGGTCTCTTGCCTATTGTTTTTTCGATCATGTCCATGCTTTTTAATAAGAGGTCCTCTTCCTTACCCGAATCGGTCATATCCGGCCATTCGTGGCGATAACCGTGGTGGGCAATTTCATGGCCTTCTGCATTTATCTCCTTGACCAACCCTTGATTTCGCTCAATAACCCAGGCAGGAATGAAGAAGGTCGATTTGATTTGATAATCTCTTAAAAGTTCTAAAATCTTAGGGACGGCGACCTTGGAGGCAAAAGTTCCCTGCGAAAGCGTCACCGGCCTCCTCAGGTTTTCTTCGTTTCGCGATATCCAAAGGGTTTCTGCATCGTAATCGAAGGCGAGGCATACAGCGCATTGAATTCCTTCCGGCCATCTCCTTTTCTTTAAATCCATGTTGACCTTCCTTTCTTAAATGGGGTTCTACCCTCATTCGCCATATTTCTGCCAATACTGGGCAACCTCGATACATCTGGCAATCCAAATCTTTGGAAGTCCCTTCATAAACTGGATGAACTCACGCAGGATTTGAAATCTCCCGGGTCTTCCAATGACCTGAGGATGGAGAAATGTGCTAAAGCAGCCACCCCATTTATAATAATCCAATAGTGCACCCTCAAATATCTCAAGAAATTCTCTTGGTGTAATCGTCATCCTTGAGATGGGAGGTCTCAGGCTGTAGAGAAAGTAAGGAGCATCGTCGATCGACCAGTGGGCGGGTAATTCAACAAGGTTGGTCTTGACCCCATCGATCGCATGTTTATAGGGAGAGATATGGTCCATCATGGTGGATGAATAAGCGAAGCCGTACTTTTTCAGAAGTGAAAGGGTTGAAGGGGTGTATTCCGCTGCAGGTGAGCGATACCCCAAAGGTCTCTGTCCTACCGTCTTTTCAATGATCTCTATCCCCTTTAATAATATTTCTTCTTCCTTTGCAGGGTCCGACATGTCCGGCCATTCATGAAGGTAACCGTGGTGGCCAATCTCATGGCCTTCTGCAAATATTTCTTGGATCAAACCCTTATTTCGCTCGATGACCCAACCCGGGACAAAAAATGTGGTCTTAACCTCAAATTCTTGCAAGAGTTCTAATATCTTGGGGACAGCGACCTTGACCCCATAGGTTCCCTGAGAGAGAGTCACGGGTCTTCTTAAATTCTCTTCATTCCTTGAGATCCATAAGGTTTCTGCATCGAGATCAAAAGAAAGGCATGCGGCACATTGAATTCCCTTTGGCCATCTTCCCTTACTCGAATCCATCCTGCTTCTCCTTTCAGTATCTTAGGCATGCATCAAAGCGAATAAGTTACGTATCGATTCATACACCCCTGCCCTGATGAAACATGGATCAGTCCAAGGGCAGGCTGTGCAATCATTGAAGCAATGGTCATCATGTTCCAGGGGTTTCCTTCGGCATGGGTACATACGCCGGTGGGAAAACGCTCATGATCCGTCAAGAACGCCTTCAGTCTGTCAATAGATAATTTACCAGAATGCTGGGTGACAAGTTGTCTGAATCGGTTTTCTCTATATTTTGAATTCTCAAGCTTCTCTTTAGGTCTCTTCTCAAACCGAACCATTTCCGGATGGACAAAATGATTGGCATGAACCATGATATCCCCCTGGAGATCGATGATCCCGTAGCAATCCGGAGTGACTTCGAGGTCTTTGATCTCCCCGGATTTACGGGCAATGAGGTAGTTACAGGAGGAGGCTCTTCTTGCATCCGCGACAACCTTGATGGTTTCAGAAATGCTCTCCTTTTCCAAAATCAATCGATACAGGATAGGTCGGGGGACACCGGGTCGCCATCCAGAGGAATACAAGGCATTTGCGGCCCATCCTATTCCAGCGGAATTGATTCCAGTGTGAGCCAGAGACCCGATCTGGCTATAACAGAGGATGGCGGGTCCCCTTTCAGGAGTGATGTGGAGCATGACGCCGAAATCTTTGTAAAAAGGATTTAAATCTAAATTCTGTCCTACCCAAACAGTGCCATCCTCTGTTTTCTCTTTAGAAATGGCGAAACTCGTGCAGCCCTCCTTGGGTGCTTCTTCTATTGTAATTTGGGTAAATTCGGCCCTGACCTGGAGGAGGAAAGCCTCTTCTTTTGAGATCTTTGCTCCATCCGCAATCCCTCTTATCTCATCAGCCAAATGAGGCGCGTAAGTTTCGATAAATGGAATATAAAACTTTACCTGTTCAAAGGCTTTTTCCTTGGTCAGGTCGGGGATGAGCTCCTTCCCGTGGTGGATGATCCTATTCAAGAAATCCTTGATCCCTTCTTTTCCCTCGTTCCCGTGTTGATAACCGATTTCGTAGGGAGACCCACCAAGCTTCAGGAGCGTCAAATGGGTTTCTGTCATAAGGACCTCCACCTATTTTTAGAAATAAAGAATCCTGTCCCGGCTTGATCCCTTCCGGCAACCATATGAAACAATTGTTTCCTACTTTGTAATTGATGTCAACGGAAAATGATTAAAATCGATTATCCGTGGACCACGGGGACTACTTATGACGGGATCGCCTATCTAAGGGGCGGATATAGGTTTACATGAAGAGCCTTCTCACACCACGAGGCTACGGCAAAGAGCTTGTCCTCAGCGAAGGGCGCCCCGACAAGCTGCACTCCAAGAGGAAGTCCCTGTTGGTTAAGGCCTGTCGGCAGGGCGATGGTAGGAATACCCATTGTTGACCAGGGCCTCTGCATGGCCGCATTCCCTGTACTCTCGAGTCCTTTGGGTGCAACACCGGGCGCACCAGGGGTGAGAAGGCCGTCCAGTTGAAGAAGCAGGGGTGTTATTTTAGCGCGCTGTGCGAGGCGCTCCTCCTGGGCTCTTACGTAACTGGTGACTGGGGTAGCAAGCCCCTCCTCAATAAGCTGTTTAATATTTGGGCGGTAAAGGTCTTTCTTTCCGGAAAACACCTCCTCGTGGTAGGTTGCCGCTTCCACTCCCATGATGATCGGGTTGATGTCGGCTGCAAGCCGGAAATCGGGCGGGAGAACGACTTCAGTGACCTTGGCGCCGGCTTTACACAGCTTTTGTGCGACTTCTTCGGTATGGCCTTTCATTTCCTCATCGGCATTCTCAAAGAAGTATTCCCTTGCCAGCCCCAGGTGTGGCGGGTTGCTTCCTTTTAGGGAGGGGAGAGGGTTAGGAACTGGGGCATTGAGTGAGCGGAGGTCTCTATGGTCATACCCCGCAATAGCCTGGAAGGTTATGGCCGCATCCTCTACGGTGCGCGTTAGGATACCGACATGGTCCAGCGTCCAGCTAACAGGCACGACGCCGTAAGTGCTTATCCTTCCATGCTGTGCTTTAAAGCCAACGATACCGTTATAGGCGGCAGGTCTTAATGTGGAACCCCCTGTCTGTGAACCTAAGGCGATGGGACACATACAGGCGGCAACTGCTGCTGCTGAGCCGCTACTTGAGCCTCCAGGGGTATGGTCTAAATTCCAGGGGTTTCGGGTGGGAGCCGGATCAAGATACGCAAACTCGGTTGTTTGTGTCTTACCCAGAATAATAGCTCCAGCCTCCTTTAGTCGTTCCACAGCCGCTGCATCATATGAGGGTACAAACCCGGCTAATGTCCGGGAGCCAGCTTCCGTACGCAGCCCTGCTGTGTAGAAGATATCCTTAATTCCCACCGGGATGCCGTGAAGGGTTCCGCGCCGTCTCCCCTCCTTAAACTCCATCTCACAACGTCTTGCCATTTGGAGCGCTCCTTCTTTATCCAGGAGAGCCCAGGCGATTAGCTTCCCATCGAGCGCCTCAATCCGGTCAATGCAGGAATTTACCAGCTCTACGGGAGACAGCTCTTTCTTTTTCATTAAATCTGATGCTTCTCTTATACTCAGCTCATAGGGTTCCATAACCGTTACCCTCCTGGATCTCAAAACTTGATGCTCTCAAACACTGTCGCAATCCGCAGATAGGTGAAAGGTCAAAGGTGTAAGGTGAGAGCTCTTGGATTCAAATCAAAGAAGAAAATCTCTTCCAGAAGATCTTTGCTCAGGTCCGTTTTCCTTTCACCTTTCTCCTCTGCAATACACCTACTTCCTCTTACACGATAGGTATAAAATCAAAAGTAAAATAAAAGTTATTTCTCTTCTGAGGCAATGAGCGACCGTTCAAGCCCTCTGAGCATTTTCGCTGGCTCCAGATACCGATTCCGATAACTGAATCCCTGAGATGTCTCCTCCGATCAGGCATAATGTTGCCGGGAGAGAGAGTCTTAAAGTCCGCCGAGTCGATCTCCTTGTTAAACCCGTCCTGTCTTGCCCCCACGCTACTCAGGATGTTCGCCGTGGTCGTAGATGTAGTCAAAGGTGCGCTTAGCCGTCTCATATTCCTTTTCCAAGTCCAGGGGCTCCTCATCAGGGTCTTGGTCTTCTTTTGTGTGTTTAATCCAAATATTCTGATACAAGGACCGGTTGAATGCCTTAAGTTTTTCGGCCACCTCATTGCAACTTGAACCCGGCATACCAGCGGAGCTCATTTCCTCGGAAATGCCTTCAATGATCAATCGGACAACAGGAATGTATTCCGTATCGTCCAGGGACTTTTCATTGGAATAGTCGAAGTATTTCTGAAGAATCCTCTTGCCAATTCCAAAATAGCTCTGAGATTTCATATCTGTCATCCATATATGCCGATTGGTGTGGTATCCGAGCTTTTCCAGAACATCGATCAATTCGTTCATGCTCTTTCGACCGAAGTTTTTCCACGTGATGAAGACCTCCTCTCCGACAGAAGCAAGCTTTTCCGGATGATTAAAGATTTCCTCACTTCCGAAGGTCTTGACCAGGACATTCTGAACTCTTGCGGAAAGTGCTCTTTTCAGGGGAGGCCACTTGTCAAAATTATCAATTCTTTCCTTTTTTTGCTCATAGACCCGTCTCGCTCGTTCTTTACTAATGTCGAAACGCTTTGCGATTTCAGAAAAGGTTGCTCCCCCTCTTCTCAGCCTCCAGATCTCTTCGTTTCTTTGCTCCAAATTCATTTTTTCACCATCTATCCACTGCGTCATTAATCTAAGAAGAGTATGTCACTACTGTAAAAAGGGCCCCGCAAAGGAGGAGAACAAAACACTGGATTCCGGGTCAAGCCCGGAATGACAGAATAGAAGGTGGATTCGCTCTCGCTTGATCCACCCTGCGCAGATTCCCCTCACTCCTTCGACAGGCTCAGGACAGGCTCCATCCCCTCCCCCCAAGGGCGAGGGATTCTTTAAAAGGTCCTATCCCGCTAAGAGAAAAAAAATGATATTTCAATCTATCATGATCCTTGGCTTCCTGGTGTGCTTACTTTGCCCATATTTGACAATTGTTACAAATGGGTTTATCATATTAACAAAAAAGACCGGAGAAATTAATATGGCTGAAGTGAAATTATTGAAAACAGATTCAAGGGGACGGATCATTCTTCCCCCTCCTTTTCGAAACGAAGCCTTGTTTGAATATGCCATTAATGATGACCAAATTACCCTCTACCCGGTCCGAACCGTTCGAAAATATCCGGACATGTCGGATCTTCCTTCGGAGGACCTTTCCCCCGATTGGGTAGAAATGGAGCAAAAGGTAAATAGAGACACACGATCTGGAATCGTTGCCTCCACCCCTTCAAAGGCTCTTAGGAAGATGAAGAAATAGGAATTTATGGCCGCCAGGGTTTCTCCTTTTGAGCTCCATTTTGAGATTCTCTTTCTTGAGAACTATTCCCGGCTGAAGCCAGCTGAGCAAAAGGCCATTGACAAAGCGATCAGGTTTTTAAGCGCCAATCCCCGGCATCCTTCCCTCAATGTCCATAAAGCGAAAAATATCAAAGGCAAATACGCCGAAGGCGGAAATGATGTTTTCATCGCTTACCCCTCAAAAGGTCTGAGATTTACTTTTGAATACGGTCCCTCCCCCGGGACGATCGCTCTCAGAAATTGCGGCCATCACGAACCCGCCGAAAGAAAGATGTGATTTTATATTTCTTTCCCTTTCACCTCTCACCATTCACCTTTTTCAATAACAATCTTCCCTTTTTCTGCCCTCACCCCGTAGCGTTTGCTGCCGTGTTTGCCGACCGCCGTAATAACAAAAAAGGGATGCAAGGTTTCGTCTTCAATATTTTCCTGCAACGTCTTATTGATCTTGCTGATGTTCTGTCTCAGAGTGTCGGAATCAATCCCTCCCTTTTTCTCCCAATGTCTGAGAAATTCCTCGATGCGAGCTGAAGCAGGACCATAGGCCTTTCTCTCACTAGGCGACAAAAGCCGATCAGGGGAAAAAGGGGGAAAAAGGGGTCTGAAGAAACTTTTTTCACCTCTTCACGATTTCATATTCCCCAATCCAAAGCTCGTTCCTTTACCCACGTGGACATATTCTCCAAGAAGCAAGAAGGGGATGAATGGTTCGAAGCTCCCCTCAAATCTGATTGAACCGATGAAGCCGTCCATTCTCATTTTGGTCTCCTGGCGGTTGGAGTAGCGTTCCCAATCCGACCAGCGAAGATCTTCCTTCTGAACGCGTACATCCTTTGCTTTCTCAATTAAATTCTTGAAATCGAGGTCTAACTCCTCTCCGCAGTGAAAATAGGAGAGGAGGGAAATGCGTCTGAGAAGATTCCGGATCAGGATGTGGAACTCGGGCTTTGGAGAAAGATTGCCATCGAATTTCAAGCGGGTAGGGGTCATGAATCGAAGGTCGAGGGTGGAAGTTAAATGGTTAGGGGGAGCAAGGTCATCAAACTTTAAGACTCTGAAATTATTCTTGAGGGTTTTGTCTTTTCCGGAATAAATCGTCCTCGGTTCTTCATCCCTCTGTGTTTCTTTCCTTTCACCTTTAACCTTCGAGCTTTCATCTATGGCAAATGTTCTTACCTCTTCCAACCGGTATTTACCTTTGCCCTTTCCGATCCCCATCCACCCGAGTTCATCGAACGTGTAGATAAAATAGGGAAGGAAATCGATTGATTTGCCGATCAGGGTTAATTCAAAACAGAGCGTGTCATTCTGTTTGTAGATTCTTTTCTCTTCCAGGGGAGGGGTGATGACAAACGGGTGAGGAGCGAAAGGGTATTTCCTCATCTTCGAGGTGTCTGAACGAGGCGGAGTTTCAAAGACGTAGGAATATATGCATTTTTCTCTCAGGAGGCATGATCTACAGACTTTTTCTCTGTTTACGCAGACGATTTTCTTGAAGGCGTGGCCAAAGGCGCCACGGAACGTGGAGCCCTTATAAGCAGGAAGATGAATCCAATCTTCCGCTCTGACGACAAATTGACAGCGAGCAAGCTTAAAATAGCTGAGCGGAATACCCATTTCTTGGTTCTCCAATCCAACTAAAAGCCACGAGGAAACCGCTCAATGGCGCAGATTCCGAAGGGTTTTTGAGATACCCCCAAGCAGCCACATTTTACGAAACTGGAATAATATAGTCAACAAAAATCTCAGAAAAACCTCAGAAAATCTCAGAACACAAAAATGTCAGAATGCTAAATATTATGGGTCCTTCGGCTCTTATTTGGGTGCTTTCTCCTTTTCAAGAGTAACCCTCTCTATCCCCCCTAAATTAAGAGGGAACGAAGGGGGTAAGAGAGGTTACCCACGGAATGCCCGGAAAACCGTATTATTTGTATCCTTCGGAATTGACGGGCAGTTTGACAATTCGGATGGATTCAGATAGGATTTCAACAGGATTGAACCGGAAGAAATCAACCCTTCGGCTCTCCGCCTAAAGACCGGGTTCGATTGCGGCGTGAGCCCTCGGCCTGAACTCGGGCCGAAGGCTCAGTCGAACGCTCAGGGCAAGCTCTGAGCGCGCCTTTATCCCGCTCTGAAGAGCAGGTTGGTTTGGGCGCAGTCGAAGGATTAAGGAGGAAGCAAAAATGAAAAGATTTCTGCTTTTTTGTTTGATCTGTCTTGCGTTAGGCCTCTTGACTGCCGTTGCCTATGCCCAGCAGAAGCCTGTCTATGGAGGCTCCTTAGTGGTTGCACAGGGCGTTGAACCTCCAGGACTCGATCCGACAACAGCCACCTCCGCTGCCATCCCCAGAGTTGTTTACACAAACATCCTTGAAGGTCTTGTCCGGATTGACCGGGACGGGCAGATTGCTCCGGCCCTGGCCGATAAATACACGGTGACGAGGGACGGAAAGGAGTACACATTCTTCTTGAAAAAGGGGGTCAAGTTTCACGACGGGAAACCCTTTGATGCCGAAGATGTCAAATTTACGTTCAGCCGGCTAATGGACCCGAAGGCGGGGATTGCCCACCCGGAGTACTACAGCGATATCGAGTCGGTCCAGACTGTTGACAGGCACACCGTTAAAATCAAAATGAAGAATGTAAATTCTCTCTTCCTTTTTAACCTCGCCCGGCCTGATTCGGTCATGGTTAACAAGCAGGCTGTCGATAAGTTGAAAACCGCGCCGGTAGGCACCGGTCCCTTTAAGTTCGTGGAATGGGTGCGCGGAAACCAGATTACGCTGACTAAGTTTGACGGCTATCATCGGAAGGACCTTCCCTATCTCGATAAGGTTACGTTCAAATTCATCGGAGACCCAAGCGCCCAGATCGCGAGCCTGAGGGCAGGAGATATCGATGTCATTGGCTACGATGTGAGCCCGGAGAATGCCCGTCTGCTGGAAAAAGATCCCAAGTACAAGGTACTGGATGGCAATACCACCAACAAGGTGATTCTTTCAACAAACAACTCAAGAAAGCCCTTTACGGATGTCCGCGTCAGGAGGGCCATGGCCTATGCCATCGATCGGATGGCAATCATCAAGGGAGCCATGTCTGGATACGGCGTCCCCATCGGAAGCCATATGGAACCCGGGAACCCCTATCATATTGACCTCCTCTCGGCTTATCCCTACAATCCCGACAAGGCCAAACAGCTTCTGAAAGAAGCGGGGTACCCGAACGGGTTCGACGCCGTGATCAAACTTCCCGACCGGTTTGCCTATGCCCGCCGGACAGGCGAAATCATCACAGACATGCTGGGCCAAGTAGGGATTCGTCTGAAGATCGAGGTCATTGAGTGGGGGCAGTGGATCGACCGGGTTTTCAAGAATGCCGATTATGATCTTACGGTCATCGGTCATGCGGAGCCTTTTGACATCAACATTTACGCAAACCCGAAGTACTATTTCCGCTACGACAATCCCAAGTTTCAGGAGACGCTCAAGAAAGCATGGATGGAGCCCGACCTCAGGGCCAGGAAAGAGCTCTACGCGACACTCCAGAGAATGATCACGGAAGATGCGGTCAACGGATATCTCTTTCTCATGCCAAGCCTTCCAACGATGAAGAAGGAGGTCATGAACTGGTGGAAAAATTATCCGATGACCGCCCAGGATGTCTCAGAGGTCTGGATGCAGAAATAGTTAATAAGAAGCACCAGATTACAATACCTGTTAACAAACAAAACCCATTGACCGAAATTCGAATTCTCAAAAGACGATTCTTCAAGCGCTAACCCCCCTTCATCCCCCCTTAGTTTAAGGGGGGGAATAGAGGGGGGTTACCCCCTGAGGGTAGGATCGATTGGGTTATTTGGTCATTGCATTTTGGAGCTTCTTTGGAATTTGTGATTTGGAATTTACGGCATTTACGGACGGGCCTGAGGATGACTTCAGGCCATTTCTTTCTCTAACCAGAAATGACAGCTTATCTCTTCAAACGAGTCATTATTCTTCTCTTGACGCTCGTCATTGTCTCGATCACCATCTTTGCAGTTCTCATGGTGATCCCGGGAGATCCCGCCCAGATCATACTGGGCATCCATGCGACTCCGGAAACCCTTCAAGAGTTAAGACACAAGCTTGGTCTGGATCGGCCGGTTTTCCTTCAATATGTCAGTTATATGAAAAATCTATCCATGGGAGACCTCGGCCGATCGATTACCTATGATGTCCCTATTCACTCGCTTATTCTTTCACGACTCCAGGTGACGATCCCCCTGGCCATCCTGTCGATGGTCTTCGCTGTCTTCATTTCGATTCCCATGGGGGCCTACTCGGCCCTCCATCGAAATCAGGTTGGGGACTACGGGATTATGGTCTTTTCTCAGATCGGTCTGGCTGTTCCCGCTTTCTGGGCCGGGATCCTTCTCATATTGCTTTTTGCAGTCACCCTTCACTGGTTTCCAGCAGGAGGGTTTCCGTCCTGGGGAGGAGAGCCGGTGAAAGCCCTGAAGTCCCTCCTTCTCCCCGCCTTCTCCTTAGGGTTTGTGAGAGCTGCCGTACTCACGCGGATGACCCGATCTTCCATGCTCGAGATTTTAGGGGAGGATTATATCCGAACCGCCCGAAGCAAAGGACTGTCCGAGAGGGTCGTCATTTATAAGCATGCCTTTCGAAATGCAATCATTCCGGTGGTCACGATCATTGGACTTCAGACGGGCGACCTACTTGCAGGCGCAATCATTATCGAGAATGTCTTCCATCTTCCCGGAGTCGGGAGATTGGTCTTCGAGGCCATAGGTCAGAGAGATCTTCCGATTGTCCAGGGAGTTGTGTTATTTATCGCCGTATTGATAGTTGTTATCAATTTTATGACTGATATTGCTTATGCATACCTCGATCCACGGATTCGGTATGATTAGGATTCAATGCAAAATGAAAAATGAAAATTGCAAAATACAAAATGGAAGAAAGGCCAAAATTTTCTCTCCATTTATCATTTTGAAATTTGCATTGACGGGTATGGCATGACCTTTCGACGCATCTTTCAAAACATCAATTTTAACATAGGGATTTGCATTACTCTGGCCATTATCCTGACAGGGCTGATCAGCCTTGCTTATACCCCTTATCCTCCCAACAAAATGAGCCTTTCCACTCGCTTTCAGTCCCCTGGTGAGAAACATTGGCTCGGGACGGACCAGTATGGAAGGGACATTCTCAGTCGTGTGATGAAAGGATCTACGAATTCGATTATTGTGGGACTGGTTGCGGTCACCATCGGGATGAGTTTCGGTATTCTACTCGGATCTCTGGCTGCCTTTTATAAAGGGTGGCTTGATGAGGTCATCATGAGGATTTCAGATGTTCTCTACGGGTTTCCGGCTGTCCTCAGCGCCATTCTCATCACTTCGATCCTAGGTCCCGGAATCATCAACAGTATGATTGCCATAGGCATTTTCAATATCCCGATCTTTGCAAGAGTCACAAGGGCAACCTCTCTCTCCGTATGGGAGCGCGATTTTGTCGCCTCTGGAAAGGCGATTGGGAGGGGAGATGCCGGGATCATCTGGCGATATATCCTTCCCAATATCCTCTCTCCCCTGATCGTTCAAGGGACAGTTCAGTTTGCAATCGCCATCCTGGCAGAAGCCGGCCTGAGCTATCTTGGGTTAGGAACGCAACCTCCCCACGCCAGTTGGGGAAGGATGCTCAACGAGGCCCAGACCTTTATGGGAACCTCTCCATGGCTGGCCATTTTTCCCGGGTGTGCCATTGCCCTGGCAGTGCTTGGGTTCAATCTCCTCGGAGATGGATTGAGGGACGTTCTCGACCCGAGAATTTCACGAACAGTCCAATGAATTAGGAAAAGGGTTCAGGCCTGCCTGCCGGTAGGTAGGGAGGCCAGGATTCAAGGGGTCAAGTGAAACGATTGAGCTCTCAGTCCCATCGTGATAAACTCGTCGTAATACAAGAGCAATAAAGTATAGTGAAGGGCCTTGTGCCTGCGCACGGAAGTGCTTCGGCACACAGGTGTGCCCGTTGGTTTCACGCCCAGAAAGGGCTACAGTATTTTTGTGTGGGTGCTTTCTCCCTCTTAAGAGTAACCCCCCTCTATTCCCCCCTTAATTTAAGGGGGGAATAGAGGGGGGTTAAGGGGAGGTTTCCACTCAATACCCGGGTGAACCTTTTTATCTGTACAGGAGGCAGGCAGTGAACCTTGACCGTGTCTTTAGAGAGTTGAAAAAAGAGGAATTAGTTCGCCTTAATCAAGACCTGATTCGAATTCCAAGCGTCAGGCGGGAGGGAGAAAAAGAGGAGAAGGTGGCCCTTTTTCTCGCCCATCTTTTCGAAGAGATGGGACTTGACGTCGTTGTTGAAATGGTTGAACCAGGCTCACCGAATGTCATCGCTCTGCTTCATGGCCAAGGAGAAGGACCCTGTCTGATGTTTGAATGCCATACGGACGTTGTAACGGAAGGTGATAGTTCTGAGTGGAAATACGGGCCTTTTGAAGGACGGCTCGTGGGAAACCGGATCTATGGAAGAGGGGCCTGCGACACCAAGGGGAATTTGGCCGCTGCCGTAAGAGCGGTCCAGGCGATCAGCCAGTCAGGAGTCACGTTCAAGGGGAAGATCCTCCTCGGAATCCTAGTCGATGAAGAGGGGATGATGACCGGGGTAAAGCACTTCATCCGTCAAGGTTGGGCCAATGGCGTCGATGCAGCGATTATCTGTGAGCCGGTCGATAATCAACTCTGTCTTACCCAGAAAGGAGCGCTTCGGGCAGAGCTGATCACTTCAGGAAAGATGAGCCATGGCGCCATGCCCCTGGCTGGTCTCAATCCTGTTCCACCCATGGTCTCGATCTTAGAGAAGGTACGGCAGCTCGAAGAGGAGGAGATCGAGAGATTGGGCAAGAATCCCCTTTTGGGATACCCGAGCCTTAGCCCTACGGTGCTTCAGGCACCAGTGAAGGGAGAGCCTCAATTGAATGTTGTGCCTTACCAGTGCAGGGCATTACTGGACATTCGAACCATTCCCGGACAGTCCCATGAAGTCTTGAAGAAACAATTGGAGGATATTGTCCAGGAGGAGGAGAGGGCAATCCTTTCCAGTCTTGAATCGGGTTTCTTAAAAGAGATTCGAGAGAGCCTCGAAAAAGGTCTTTCGAAGGGAATGTCATTTCAGGCAAGACTCAATGTGTTTGAGGATCGGCCCTGGACAAAGACTCCCCAAGAAGAGCCGATAGCCAAGGCCGTATCAAAATCGATCCGAACCCTTACGGGTCAGGAGCCTGTTTATGGCGGGGTTCCTGGAGCAACGGATGGGACTTTCCTTGCGGCCTGGGCCGGGATTCCTATTGTCACGATAGGGGCTGGAAAGTGGACGATTCCTCACCAAAAAGACGAATGGGTGTCTGTGGATGAACTTTATCTAACAGCCAAAATCTACGCAGCTAGTGCCCTGGAATTTTTAAAGTGACGTGTCCGTGTTTCCTGTCGTATGTCCAAAACCATTCGTAGTGTAGCCCTTTATGGGCATGAAGTTCTTGTGGAATATGGCGCCCCAGGTGAACATATGGAAATTATATCCTCGCTTTTTTGAGGTGCAGGAAACAGAAGGTTCATGGCAGATATTGAGGCCCCGCCGCTCGAGTCCGGGATGGCGGGTCTCGTTCTCTAGAACGTATTTGGACAAGAGTGTTACCAAATGAATGGAATCAGCGCTTCAGTCCTTTTCTTGTATTCTGGATATTCGTTCGGAAATTGCTCTGCCATGAGATTGTCTTCGGCACCCACGCGCCAGAGAAACAAGGCACCGAGGATGACGAGAAGAAAGATGAAAG
>DATIGG010000336.1:0-2195 GCA_035454825.1 Thermodesulfobacteriota bacterium
AGTACGCTCTGGTCCAGGCCTGCAAACGATGCTTTGCTTCCCTTTTTACCAACCGTGCTATTTCTTACAGAAACCACAGAGGGTTTGATCACCTTCAGGTCGCTCTTTCCATCGGGGTTCAGAAAATGGTGAGGTCGGACAAGGCCTGTTCCGGTGTCATGTTCACGATCGATACGGAATCCGGATTTCCGGACGTGGTGTACATCACAGGGGCCTATGGATTGGGAGAGAATATCGTTCAGGGAGTGATCAATCCCGACGAATTCTATGTATTTAAACCTTGCATCAAAGGAGATTATAAGCCCATCATCCAGAAAACGCTCGGAAGCAAAGAGATCAAGATGATCTACACCCTGGAGGGAGAGGGTTCAACCAAAAATGTTCCCGTCTCCGCACAAGAAAGAGCGGATTTCATCCTGAAAGACGAGGAGGTCATTCAGCTTGCGCAGTGGGGGATCAAGATCGAAGACCATTATTCAAAGAAAGCGGGAGTCTACAGGCCGATGGATATTGAGTGGGCGAAAGATGGCATAACCCAGCAGCTCTTTATCCTTCAAGCAAGACCCGAGACGGTAAAATCCCAGCGGGCCATGAACGTTCTGGAGACCTATTCGTTAAAAGAGAAGGGGAGTATTCTGGCCCAGGGGAAGAGTGTGGGCGAGAAGATTGGCGCCGGCCCCATCAATGTCATCACCAGTGCGAAAGAGATAGAGAGGTTTAAGAAGGGCGAGATATTGGTCACCCAGATGACGGACCCGGATTGGGAACCCATCATGAAGATTGCCTCGGGCATTGTGACCGACCGGGGAGGAAGAACCTGTCATGCGGCCATCATCAGCCGGGAGCTGGGCGTCCCCTGCGTGGTGGGGACAGGGAATGGAAGTGAAATCCTGAAGGACTATCAAAGTGCCACCGTGTGTTGTGCAGAAGGGGAGACGGGGTTGGTTTTCGAAGGGATCCTCGATTATGAGGTAAGACACTTCGACATGGCGCATCTGGAGAAGCCCCAAACGAAGATCATGATGAATGTAGGAAATCCGGACAACGCTTTTCACCTCTCCTTCATCCCCAGTGACGGGGTAGGTCTGGCCAGACTTGAATTCATCATCAATAATTCTATACGAATCCACCCCATGGCGCTTGTCCGATTCGATTCCTTGAGTGATCATCATGCTCGAAAGGAGATTGAACAGCTGACCATCGGGTATGACGATAAGAAGGTCTTCTTTGTCGATCGCTTGGCTCAAGGTGTGGCCAAGATTGCGGCTGCCTTTTATCCTAAGGATGTCATTGTAAGAATGAGTGATTTTAAGAGCAATGAATATGCCAATCTGATCGGAGGAAGCGAGTTCGAGCCTGTTGAAGACAACCCCATGATTGGCTTCCGGGGAGCCTCCCGCTATTATGACGAGTCTTATCAGGAGGGGTTTGCCCTTGAATGCAAGGCGATGACGAAGGTTCGCGACGAGATGGGTTTGGCCAATGTGAAGTTGATGATCCCCTTCTGCCGAACGGTGGAAGAGGGGAGACTGGTTGTGGCCGAGATGAGGAAGCACGGCCTCGTCCAGGGAAAAAACGGTCTCGAACTCTATATGATGTGCGAGATTCCCAGCAATGTGATCATGGCGGATGAATTTGCCGAGATTTTTGATGGTTTCTCCATCGGATCGAATGATTTGACCCAGCTGATGTTGGGATTGGATCGTGATTCAGAGAAAGTTTCTCATATCTTCGATGAGCGGGATCCGGCCGTGAAAAAAATGGTTCAATTATTGATTGAAAGGGCCAAGAAGAATGGAAGGAAGATTGGCATCTGCGGACAGGCCCCCAGCGATTATCCGGAATTCGCCGAGTTTCTCGTCCGCTGTGGCATCGACAGCATCTCTCTCAATCCTGATACGGTCATCAAGACAACTGATAGGATTTTACAGGTTGAGAAAGAGCTGGGAATCTCCCGAAGAAAAGAATCTTAGAAAAAAGTTTCATTGGTAGATCGGGGACTAAATCCTAAACTCCAAATGGCGAATTTCAAATACCAAATCAAATCCCAAATCCCAATGCCAAGGATTTCAGTTTTTGGGTTTTGACATTCCTTTGACATTTGAATTTTGACATTTGAACTTACTGTTTGCAGCAATTGAAAACCCTCCTCCATATCTGTTGTGTCAACTGTGCAATCTATCCTCTTGAGCAAA
>DATIGG010000337.1:0-3056 GCA_035454825.1 Thermodesulfobacteriota bacterium
GATTTTGTCTGAGATAAATGCATTTGATTTTTGGCTGAAAAAAGAGTATTGTAAGTTAAATTGAAAAAAGTGAGCTTCATGCAAAAACTGATTAACTTCTCAAAATCAGAGATTAAATTGGATATGTCGATGATAATGTGCAGCATGAACATGCACCCTATATCCGGTAGGGGAGGTCGACCCATGTAAACACATTATCATACCATTATTGCTTCACAGACAGCCCACTACCAGAAAATGATTCAAATGGTTAGTGGGTTTTTTATTTTTTGGATCCCGTTAAAAGATCGAAACGAAGGAGGTATCAAGAAATGTCAGAAAGAGGATTTGAAACATTGGCGCTTCATGCTGGCCAGGAGACTCCTGACCCAACGACAGGATCAAGAGCAGTCCCTATTTACCAGACTTCATCCTACGTGTTTAAGAGTACAGAGCATGCGGCGAATCTCTTTGCCCTCAGAGAATTCGGGAATATCTATACCCGGATTATGAACCCCACCACCAATGTGTTTGAAAGACGTGTCGCTGCGATTGAAGGAGGCACTGGGGCGTTGGCCGTGGCATCAGGGCAAGCTGCCGAAACTTTTGCGCTTCTGGCGATTACACAAGTAGGCGATGAAATTGTATCAGCCAATAACCTCTATGGTGGGACGTACCAGTTATTTCACTATACTTTTCCCAAATTGGGAAGAGAAGCGAAGTTTGTTGACTCGACCAAACCAGAGGCATTCAAGAAAGCGATTACAGAGAGAACGAGGGCCGTTTATGCGGAGACAATCGGTAATCCCAAGCTCGATGTACCCGATTTTGAAGCCATCGCCAAAATTGCCCACGATGCCGGGATTCCTTTTGTGGTCGATAATACGGTCGGCATTGGATTGGTTAAGCCTATTGACTATGGAGCGGACATCATCGTCGATTCTGCAACAAAGTATATTGGCGGACACGGGACGTCGATCGGCGGAGTGATTGTCGATTCCGGGAAATTTGATTGGAGCAATGGCAAATTTCCCGAATTTACGGAACCGGACCCCAGTTATCACGGATTGAAGTTCTGGGACACCTTTGGAAATTTTCCAGGTTTGGGCAATGTGGCCTTCATTATTAAGGTCAGGGTGCAATTGCTCCGAGATTTAGGAGCACCTTTAAGCCCTTTCAATGCCTTCTTATTTCTTCAGGGGTTAGAAACGTTACCCTTGAGGGTCAAGAGACACTCCGAAAATGCCCTTAAAATTGCTCAATTCTTGAAGAAGCACCCGTTAGTCAACTGGGTGAACTATCCTGGATTGGAAGAACACCCGAGCTATAAACTGGCCGTTAAATACCTGAAAGGCAACTTCGGAGGCCTGGTGGGTTTTGGGATCAAAGGCGGACTGGAGGCTGGAAAAAGGTTTATTAACTCGGTGAAGCTTCTTTCCCATTTGGCCAATATCGGGGATGCAAAAAGCCTTGTCATCCATCCTGCGTCCACCACGCATCAGCAATTAACCCGTGAAGAGCAGGAAGAAACAGGGGTCACAGAAGATTATATCCGGCTTTCGATTGGCCTGGAGGATATAGAGGATATCAAGGAAGATATTGATCAGGCCTTGAAGAAAGCAGCAGGATGAGGTGAGAGAGATGACAGCGACGGCGAATTCTTTGTCTAAGGTGATGGGGGGCAACGCTGGGGTTCTGAGGCAATCCTTCAATCTGGAAACTCCCCGCAGCTTGGGTGTGGTTCATACACAATACTTTGATTTCGCACATCCACCGCATGAGCTGGTTCTGGAAACCGGTGAGAAACTTGGTCCGATCACGGTTGCCTATGAGACCTATGGGAAACTGAATGACCAGAGGTCCAACGCCGTCCTTATCCTCCATGCCCTTTCAGGGGACGCTCACGCGGCAGGCTTTCATAAAGGAGATGAGAAACCGGGTTGGTGGGATGATATGATTGGACCGGGAAAGGCCTTTGATACGGACAGGTATTTTGTCGTCTGTTCAAACGTCCTTGGAGGCTGCAGGGGAACGACCGGACCCTCTTCCATCAATCCCAAGACTGGGAAAAAATATGGTCTCGATTTTCCTGTCATCAGCATTTCCGATATGGTCAAGGTCCAAAAGCACCTGATAGACCATCTGGGAATCGATCAACTCCTTTCCGTGGCAGGCGGTTCGATGGGAGGCATGCAATCCCTGGAGTGGATTGCTTCCTACCCGGAGAAACTGAAAAGTGCTATCGTCATTGCTTCTGCGACCAGGCATTCCCCCCAGCAGATTGCCTTTAATGAGGTCGGACGGCAAGCGATCATGGCAGACCCTCATTGGAAAGAGGGCAATTACTATGGCGGGCATCATCCCGAAAAAGGGCTTTCTGTGGCCCGTATGATCGGCCACATCACCTTCATGAGTGAGACTTCGATGGCTGAAAAATTCGGCAGGCGCCATGGACGAAACGTTAAATCTCATAAATTCAGCAATGGCTATGCAGTAGAGGAGTATCTCCACAACCGGGGAGACAATTTTGTCAAGAGGTTTGATGCCAATTCCTACCTCTACATCACCAAAGCGATCGATACCTTCGATGTCTCGCAAGGGAAGAATCTCTATGAAGTCTTCAAAGGAATTAAAGCAAAAGTCCTCGTCCTTGCCTTTAAGTCCGATTGGCTATATCCAGCCTCCCAATCACGCGAGATTGTAAGGGCCTGTAAACTGGCCGGGGTCGATACGACCTATTGTGAAATCTATTCAACGTATGGTCACGATGCCTTTCTCCTGGAGGTTGAGGAGGAGACACATCTTGTCAAACATTTTCTGAAGAGAGCCTCTTCCGGTTAAGAAAAGGCTGGCGGACATGAGGTTGTAAGGCATATCATCAATGGGAATTACGTTAGAATATCAAACGATCCTCGAATGGGTGAGACAGGGGGCATCCGTGTTGGACCTTGGCTGCGGCGACGGAGAGCTACTCTCTCTGCTGGTAGGCGCAAAGAATGTCAGGGCCCAAGGCATTGAGATTGACGAACAGGCCATCTACCAATGTGTCGCCAAAGGATTAAGCGTATTTCATGAAG
>DATIGG010000338.1:0-3431 GCA_035454825.1 Thermodesulfobacteriota bacterium
GTGGTATGAGAGAGATCTGGAAGACCGCAATTACAGATTCTTTCAATAAATTTTTGGGAAAGGTCATCACCTTTTTGCCCAATCTACTGGCGATGATGACGATTCTCATCGTTGGGTTTCTGATCGCATGGTTATTTAAGATAATCCTGCTGCGGTTTTTGAAGGCCATTCACTTTGACAGGGTAAGCGAACATTTGGGTTTAACCCATCTCCTTTCTGAAGGAGGGTTAACCTATTCCCCTTCCAACCTTTTGAGTCGATTCTTTTATTGGGTCATCGTTCTGATCACGCTCATTCTGGGGATCAACGCCCTTGAAGTGACTGCGACCCAGAACCTGATCGCCCAATTCTTCAACTATCTTCCCCACCTCTTTGCGGCGCTTATCATTTTAGTCGTTGGCTACCTGATCGCCCTCTTTTTAGGTCAAGCCACTGTGGTTGCTGCAGTCAATGCCCAGATGGGGTCTGCCAGACTCCTCAGCCGTGCCGTTCGGTGGTTCATCGTTGTCCTCTCGGTAACCATGGCCCTTTATCATTTAGGTATTGCCGAGAAGGTGATCATCGTTGCTTTCACCATCACCTTTGGGGGAATCGTCTTAGCCCTCGCGATTGCTTTTGGGTGGGGAGGAAGGGAATTGGCCAAGGACTTCCTTGAAAACATTTACAAGAGAAAAAGGGAAGAAAGAGAAAGACCAGATCATCTCTCTCATCTCTGAAAATGAAGGGTAGGAACATGTCCTGGCTCAGTTTCGGAGATCACATTGGAGAAGGGGTTCTTTAGGGTTCTCCGGCTGTGGTTCAAACACTAACGAATCCGAAGTGAGAGAGTTGCGCCGAGACGTTGTAACCCCGCCATAGATCAGTATTTGGCCCACTAAGGAATCTCTCTCCAGTACCGCCCTAAGAAAAAATTCAGGGGGTTCATCCGGAGACCCATGAGACAACGGTCTTGTGTGAGGGAGGGGACTGGACCTCAAGCCTGGAATGAGGCTGTTTTAAGCTTATTGAGCAGATTGAAGGTTTAAATCGGGTGGGCGAATGCAATCAAGAGGGGAGAGACGGGTGAGATATTGAAGGAATGCTGGATTTAGGACATGAGGGATATGGAAAATTCCATACAAAATCAACTGGAAGAGATCAAAGGGACCGATATCTTGATTGGGGTTCCCAGTTACAATAATGCCCGAACCATTGGTCATGTTGTGCGAGCAGTGATGGCTGGTCTTGCGAAATATTTTCCGGGAGCAAAGGCGGTATTGGTTAACTCAGACGGTGGCTCAACGGATGGCACTCAGGAGGAAGTCAGGCGAGTTCAGATTGAAGACTTCAAGACGATCCTTACTTCCCATCCGGTTCATCCGGCTCACAGGATTGTGGCTCCCTACCATGGTATCCCTGGCAAAGGGAGTGCTTTCCGCACCATCTTTGAGGCCGCGAACACTCTAAGCCCGACAGCCTGTGCCGTTTTCGATTCGGACCTAAGATCAATCACACCCGAATGGGTCGAACTTCTCCTTAGGCCCGTTTACGAAGGAGGATGCGACTATGTCGCCCCTCTCTATGCCCGGCATAAATTCGACGGCACCATTACCAACAATATCGTTTATCCTTTGACCCGGGCTTTGTACGGGAAAAGGGTTCGTCAACCGATCGGAGGAGATTTCGGTTTCTCAGGAAAGCTGTCGAAATTCTACTTAACCAAAGAGGTGTGGGAAAGTGATGTGGCCAGATATGGGATCGATATCTGGATGACCACACTCGCCATCGCCGGAGGATACACAGTATGTCAATCCTATTTAGGAGCGAAGATTTATGATGCCAAAGATCCTGGAAGCGATCTGGGGCCAATGTTTACGCAGGTTGTCTCTTCTGTTTTTGGCCTAATGGAAGAATACGAGAATCTTTGGAAAGAAATTAAGGAATCGCAACCTGTCCCGACTTTCGGTTTTCATTACGAGGTGGGGCTGGAGCCCGTTCATGTGAATGTGGAACGGATGATAGGGAACTTTCGGTTGGGAGTTAGAGATTTGGTGGAGATATGGAGAAAGGCGGCGAATCCAGAGACCGTTCGGGGGCTTCAATCGGCCGGGCGGTTATCCAATGAGGCCTATTCGTTTCCTGAAGACCTGTGGGTTCGCACAATCTACGATTTCGCCATAGCTTATCACAAAGGGTCTGTCCATCGGGAACATCTGCTGAAGTCGATGATCCCTCTCTATCTGGGCCGGGTGGCTGCGTTCGTTAAAGAAAATTGGGAAAGTTCGGCTGCTGAGGTGGAAGAGAAAATTGAATCCCTTTGCAGGGTGTTTGAAGAGACGAAACCTTACCTCATCGAACGGTGGGGGCGGGATTGAGGAGGTGGTATGAGAGAGATCTGCAAGACCGCAATTACAGATTCTTTCAATAAATTTTTGGAAAAGGTCATAAAGGAATTTTGCCCACTTTAAGCTATTTCTTCGGCCTCAACCGATAGACCGTCTCGAAGGAGCTGAACAGGTCGAGATATTGCTCAAGGTAGCGTGTCAGAAGGAACTTTTTCCTGACTGTTTCCTTGGCGTTTCCTCCCATCTGTTTCCGCAATTTTTTATCTTTGACCAGCTGGACCATCCTCTTGGCAGCCTCTTGAACTGTGGAAACCAGAAAGCCATTCACACCATTCTTGATCTGGTAGCGAATTCCACCCACGTTTCCTCCAATGACCGGGGTTCCCTTCCACATTGCCTCTGCCACCGTCAAGCCAAAGCCCTCGCGGATCGACTTCTGGAGCACTACCGTCGCCTGCCGCTGGAGGGCGTTGACCAGGGCGGTGTCTTGATGGCTGAGAATGATGATCCGTTCCTCGCGACGGTCAAGAAGGGATTCGTAAACTTCTGTCCCCTCGGGGTCGTCGGTAGCGATATTTCCAAGCAGCACCAAGGTGCAGTCCACTTCGTTTCTGGCGATTTTAAAGGCCTCGATGACCCCTCGCGGATCCTTCCAGCGGTCAAACCGTGAGATTTGAACGACGAGGGGAAGGTCTGTAGGAATTTTATAATGATCGAGGCGCTCGTTGATTTCCTTTCCATCCATCTCCCGGTTTAGAATGGAGAAGGGATCGATGGCCGGCATGATGAAGACCTGTGGTGTTTTCAGCTTCTGTTTATAATCTTTAATGCTGAAGATAACGGCATCATACTTCTCAATGAAGCGGACTAAGTACCTCCATAATTGCCTGTTCGGGTTTGTTAGGTCGACGTGACATCGCCAGATCCAGGGACCATTCTTCTTATAGTAATGAATCATAGGAAGGGGTTGAGGATCGTGGATAATGACCATATTATGGCTGTCCAGATGGTTACGAATGGCATTCTCATAGATCACTTCTTCGTAGATGTCCGTCTTCCGGTCGCTCAGATTGATCTCTCCCCCCTGGAGGGCATTGTGCATCTTTT
>DATIGG010000339.1:0-2682 GCA_035454825.1 Thermodesulfobacteriota bacterium
GCATCCGCTAAAATCCCCGCCCGGGTTTCTTCTACATCCGCAATCGAGTAGCCAAAAGGGAGTTCGACGCTCAATCTCGGATTTTCCCTCTTCTCCAGTAAAAAAAACCCCTTTTGAATTCCTGATGAGTCCTTCTTTCTCTTGCTTCTGGACGTTGTCAACAACTTCTGAGAACTCATTCAGACCTCCTTTGAAAAAGAGAAACAGGCCTACTCCTTTTCTTTATATTCCGGAAACACAATTTCCTTGCCGGCTGGAATTATATTGATATCCTTGATCCAGGGGTTGTTTTGCTGGACCCAGGCAACCAGTTTGCCATCGGCCCGGCCATAAACGCTCATGGTAAGCCTAAAAAGGTTGTCGCCTTCCTTTACTTTCCTGATGACAGGAGGAACCGCTGGGCGCTGGGCAAGAGGAGCGGGTACAGGGCGATTGGCGATAGGCGCGGGGCCATGTTCAGAAATGCCCGGTTTCTCTATTGGAGGCTTCACCTCTGAAGGTTTAACTTCCCTAATCTCCTTGACTTCCTCCTTAACATCCTCTTTTACCGGAGCCGTTTCAGCAGATCGGGAAACATCCGGCTTTTCTGCTTTGGTAATGGAAAGGTATTTATGTTTTGCGATGAGCTTCTCCACTCCCCACAGAATTTCACCTCCATAGGAGTAGATCAGAAGAAGAGCCGCTAAGATAGAGAGCAAGGCTGCGGGAGCGAGTGCTCGCTTCAAAAGAGAAAGAGAGGGCCTTTCTTTCTTCCCAAAGTCGGCAAGGACTTCCTCAACGACCTCGGTATTAACTGGCGTTATCTTGTGTCCGAATCCGGTAATGAGCGCATTATCACAAAGGATGTTGAGGGTCCGGGGAATCCCTTTGGCCTCCCTGGCGATTCTCTTCATAGCCCGATGGGTGAATACAGGACGCTCATCGAGAGTCACCTTTGCCAATCGGTGCTTAATATAGGCCATACTCTCTACTTTCGTGAAGGGAACGATGGTAGAGCGGATGGCGACACGCTGCTTGAGCTGCCGCAATTCGTGTCGATTGAGCATCTTTTCAAATTCGGATTGGCCTGTCAGCACGATCTGGAGAAGTTTCTCCTTAGAGGTTTCGAGGTTGGAGAGCATCCGGAGGCCTTCGAGGGTCTGAATCGGCGTGTTTTGAGCCTCGTCGACAATCAGCAGGACCACATTGCCCTGCTTGAACTCATCCATCAATATCTGGTAAAGGCCGTCCAACATCTCGACGACGTCCTCCGTCTTCGGTTCGAGTCCCAGTTCCTTGTAGATCGTCTTCAAGAGGTCTTGAAAGGAGAGATTGGAATTAAAGATATAGATGATCTTCGTTTTCTGTTTAGCAACCGCTTCCAGGTAAGAACGGAGGATCGTGGTCTTCCCCACTCCCACCTCGCCTGTAATCAGGATGAAGCCCTTCCTGTTTTTTACACCGTAAATGATCGACTCAAGGGCCTGCTTGTGGCTGGGACTCAGGAAGAGAAACTCCGGGTCCGGCGTGATGTGGAACGGCTCCTTTTTAAGGTGATAAAAGGTGTGATACACGGTAATTCCTTCTGGAGACATGTCCATCCAAAAAACATGCCGCAAATGAGCTACCCAACTCGGCCTGTGCTGTAAATTTCTATCATCATGACGCTAACCACAGGCTCAAGACTCTCAACACCACACAAACTTTAAATTATTTTTTACAAAAATTCCAAATTAATTCCTAGCCAAGGGCTGGTAGGATTCCGGCACCTTTGTTTCTTATGCATGGGGCGCGGAAAAGAATTGGACAATTTTTTGCCTATTTCCGGACTAACAAAATCGATCCCCGGTCCCATCGTTCAAAAGCCTCACATTCTTCCTCAATTTTCCTTGTTACAACGAGGGGATTGGATTTCCCTACGTTTTATGGTATGGTTTTGGCATGATCCGATATAAAAAACTTCCGCATAACATTGATCAAAGAATACGTCTATTAACTGATCTCCTCACAAAGGAATCTAATATCACCTTCGCCTATCTCTTTGGTGGCCTGCTAAGAGACAGAAGGAATCCTTTGAGTGATGTTGACCTGGGGATATACGTAAAAAGCACGAAGGGGTTAGACTATCTCGCTTTATTTAAGAGGGTTTCTGAGATTCTTTCCACCGATGAGATCGACTTGGTCATTTTGAATTCCGCACCCATCAGTCTGTCTGGCCGAATCTTACAGAAAAGAAGGATTTTAATTGATAAAGACCCTTTTCTAAGGCACAGGTATGAATCCCGGATTCTAAGAGAGTTCTTTGATTTTACAATCAAGGAAAGAGAGATCCTCCAAAGGAGGTACGGGATTGGTTGACAAACGATTCGTCGGAAGAAAGCTTTCCCAGATCGACACTTATCTTAACCAGATCAAGGAGTTCTCTAAGATTTCTTTGAGTCGATACAAAACCGACCCCTCGCCCCTCTTTTCCAAAGAGGGGGATAAGGGGCATTTTGTGAATTGTCGGAGTAGTCTTAGTTCGGAGTAGAAACAATCGCTACCGTAACACTCATACCCAACAAGGATACCACCCCGCCCCGGAGACTGTGTCGCAATTCGCCGTTCGTTCTCAGCCTGTCGAAGGATGAACGGTTTTGCTCAGGGCAGGCGCCGGAATCCAGGGTCCGTGGTGAATACTGGTAATATTTTGTATTCCTTCGA
>DATIGG010000340.1:0-2949 GCA_035454825.1 Thermodesulfobacteriota bacterium
ATCCTGGACCATTTGTCAGGCCTTGCTCGAAACAAGATCCAGTGTCTCGATGACTTCGGCATTCCCCTTCACTTGAGCCACGAAACCCTCGAAATCATCGGTAACGACAGAGTGGAGGCGATCCGGTACAGGGACAACAAGACGAGCAAGGAAAAGGAAATGGCCTGTGACACTCTGCTCTTCTCTGTAGGCCTCATCCCTGAAAGAGATCTTCTCATCGATGCGGGGGTCGAGCCGGGAAACGAAATCCATGTCGCGGGAAATGCAGACTATGTCCATGATCTGGTCGACTGGGTGACCAAGGACGGTGAAAAGCTGGGACGATCGCTGGGGAAAGTTGGTGCGTAATGGAGAAATCAGCGGAGAAAAAACCAAAGCGCAAGAAAGACCCAAAGCCGCTGAATAGAGACAAGGCAAAGCGGTACACCTGCATTGTCTGCCCGGCGTGCTGTGACCTGGAAACCGACGGAGTGGAAGTCGACGGCGCTCGATGCCCAAAGGGTGAAGCCTTTGCGCGGCAGGAGATGATCGCTCCAATGCGGGTCATCACCACCACCGTCCGATGTGAAACCTCCAGGGGTTTGAGAATGGTTCCGGTCAAGACAGCCTGCCCGGTCCCGCTTGCTCTCATTCCTGCGATTATGAAACGAGTGAAAGCGCTCCGCTTTTCCGAAATCCCCGGTATCGGATCCCGGTTCACAACGGGACCTTCCTCGGAATCTGTCGCGTGGATCGTCACCGGGGAAGTTCCTTAAGCCAAGGCGAATGTCGAATCTCGAACGAGGAATCCCGAATGATGAAGTTGAATTTCTTCAGCCCTTTCCTTCGGAATTCGTTATTCGTTATTCGATATTCTGCGGTTCGCTTTTGTCAGCCAACCTGATCGGGAGCACCTAAATGTTGCCTGTCCGAGACTTCCCTTCCCATGTCGCCAAAAACGTAATCGGCGTCTTCTTCGACATTGACGATACCTTCACGACCCGCGGGAAAATGGGTCCCAAGCCTTTCCAGGCCCTCTGGTCTCTCAAAGAAGCGGGGTTGAAGGCCGTCCCTATCACAGGCCGGCCTGCGGGATGGTGCGATCACATCGCACGCATGTGGCCGGTGGAAGGGGTTGTTGGCGAAAATGGGGCCTTATACTTCTGGTACGATGAGCAGGAGAAAAAGGTCAAGAAGCGATTCATGGACCCTGATCCGGTGCGAGAGGAGAATCGCCGTCGCCTCAGCCTGGTGAAGGAAGAAATTCTGCGTTCAGTTCCGGGCACGGCCCTTGCCAGCGATCAGCGATACAGAGAAACTGACCTGGCCATTGATTGTTTTGAAGACGTGAAACCTTTACCCTGGGAAGACGTGGAAAGAATCTGCGCGATCTTTAATAAGCATGGCGCAACCTGCAAGGTTTCATCGGTTCACGTTAACGGATGGTTCGGGGACTACAACAAGCTCGGCATGACAAAGCTCTTCGTGCACGAGCAATGGGGTTTGAAGTTGGACGATCACAAGGATCATTTCATCTTCTGCGGGGATTCTCTCAATGACGAACCCATGTTCGAGTATTTCCCTCATGCCGTCGGCGTCAAAAACGTCCTCAATTTCGCCGACCGCATGAAGCATCTCCCCGCTTATGTCGCCACCCGGGAGGGAGGCGAAGGCTTCGCCGAAATCATCCAAACCATCCTTGGCATGCGAACCCTCAAGTAGCCCACGAATTCCTTTTGCCCCCCTCACACAACTCCTTGACCTGTGATGCTATGTTGCAGCGCCCTGGGCCGTCTTTCCGGACGAGGCCGCCTTCCAGCGGACGAGATCCGGAATCCAGAGAACCATATCCTGCCTCCGATGCGTACGTCGCTCTCGACCTCTTCGGATTATGCTGGATCTGTCCCCGGTTTCTCCTTAACATGCGATAGCTGTGTCAAGAGAATATCCTTAATTTCCGATGAGTTAACCGGGATCTGAGACGTGGGGCGACCACGAGCCGGCGTGTCAAGGCTCTCGTTGCTACCACAAAAAGCCTCCGGCAGTTGCTCCAATTCCTGGAGCTATGGAGAAACTTCACAATCACTTGTTCGCCACATCAAAAGAGATGATCCAAAACCCCAACAATGACATACGACGTCCAATTCAAGCCCAGAGCAATACGAGACATTGAGAATATGTCGCATCGGATACAGTCGGGTATTCTTGCACGAATTGAGGAAATGAGCAACGATTTGAGGGGAGATGTCAAACGGCTCACAAATCTGACCCCGGAGTATTGTTTGAGGTTGAGGAGAAAACGATCGTCATCTATCGGATTCGGCATCGGCGCGAAGCTTACCGATAAGGGGAGGCATTCTCATGGTTACTTTGCATGCCCAGGTCATAAAGAACAACGGGAAAAAAGATTGCGTCATTTTACCATATGAAGAATTCCTTAAAATGCAGGAGGAACTCGACGGTTACGATGATCTTCGCTCCCTCAGAGAAGCCAAAGAGACGGAAAAGCATGCACCGACTATTGGCATAGTGGGACTAAAGAAGAAGCTCAGGGGACGAACACGTCGCTCCAGCCGACGCCGATAAACCCGCGCGGTTGAGATTTCTCGCTATGCACAAGAATGGGAAACCTATAAAAACAATTATCTGGGTTTTCCTCCTCTTGATTGCTATGGGGGCCGAAGGAAGAACTCTTGAGCGTTCTACCCCCGACACGTATGTTCAGGCTCTGGCAACCTTAAACCTGACAGCGTCCCGGTTGTCACACGAAAGAATGTGTTCCAAATCCATACAGCAATGTGTATAATATTGCTTGCTAATACACATAGGAGGTAGTACATGAGAACGAACGTGGTGATAGACGATGATCTGATGGAGTCTGCTCTCAGGGCATCAGGAATAAAGACAAAGAAAGTTGCCATCGAAGAAGGTCTGAAGTTACTGGTCCAACTAAAGACCCAGGAAAAAATA
>DATIGG010000341.1:0-4467 GCA_035454825.1 Thermodesulfobacteriota bacterium
GACCAGCGTTCTTCGTTCTCCACCTCACCGACCCCCCACTCCGGGAGCCGGATATGGCCCACCCAGATGTGCTGGGAGTTGCCCCGCTCGTGATTCGGCCCCGAGGCCACGCCCGTGCAGTAATTCAAAGCTGAAATGTACTGGGCCCGCCAATTGTGAGCGGCAATCTCCTGGCCTTTCATGGCCACTGACCAGGCCTCCGAACCTTTTCCCAGTCGCTGGGCTGCATATTGACACCCTTCCCCAAGAAGATAGGCAAGGCCGCCCTCCCGAAGACCAATCTTCTTTGTCAACTCGACCACAGCCTCATGGTTGCCCCATTTCAGGTCGAGCCCGTAGGTGTCCTTCTTCGTAAGTACACCCTTTTCGTAACATTCCATCGCCCAGGCGATCACCACGCCGAGGGAGATGGTATCCATAGAATATTTGTCCGCCAGTTCACACGCGTAGGCAATAGCCTTAACATCGGCGCACATCGTGTTAAAGCCCATCATGGCGAAGGATTCATACTCCGGCCCTTTCCCTTTGAACTGATAGGGGCCTTCCGTAACTTCACAGAGGTTATGGCACTGGATGACGCAGTACTTGCATGGCCAGGGCTTGGCATTCAACTCTTGGGCATAGTTGGAGGCATGCCATGCCTTTACCCCTTCCGGCCAATCCGCCAACCGGTAGTTGCTGATCGGTAAGTTTCCCTGTGGAGCAAACAACTCCGTAGCCATGGCCGTTCCAACCCGCTTGATCTGGAGCCACTCGGGCTTCTGCGAGTCGACAATGGCCAGCCGTCGGTTGATCTCCTTGTTCAAGCTATCCAACTCCGCGGGATTGTGACACGGCACCCCCTGCGTGCCCCGGACGGCGACAGCTTTCAGCAGTTTAGACCCCATGATCGCTCCCATTCCGCTCCGGCCGCAGTAAGACTTTTTCCGAGTCTGAATGTTTCCAAAGCGTACACCCCGTTCCCCGGCCTGGCCAATACTGGCCACCTCGAAGGCATCCCCATCGGCGGCATGGATGGCATCCTCTGCTTCATAGGCATCCTTACCCCAGAGATGGCTCGCATCCTTGAGCATCGCCTTATCGTCGTCAACCAGCAGGTAAACGGGTTTATCCGCCCGGCCTGTCACGACGATGGCATCATACCCGGCGGCCTTTATCTCGATGCCAAAACTTGCAGTGGCGGCAGAACCGGCGTTCAGGTAAACCGAGGGGGAAATAGCGGTCGTTGCCCACTTATCCGCCCCGCTCTGTTTAATCCCGTTGAACGTGCCGGCGCCGAAGGTGAGGCAGTTGGCTGGATCAAAGGGCAGGGTTCCTCTGGGACTCTCTTTCCATAGGAAGTAAGCTCCTAAGCCCTCTCCACCGAGAAAGTATTCATAGACCTTCTCGGGAACAGGCTCTGGCTTACAGGTGCCTTTTGAGAGGTCAACCTTTAAAACCTTCTTCCAAACGTGTCTCATAAAGCGTTCCTCCTTTCGGATAATTTACCCCAATCTTGCATTACAATGAACTTGGATGTTCCTCCCCCACCCCCTGAACCATGTCAGGTTCAGGGCATTGTCCTGCACCCTACGTGGTGCAGGGCATCCCCCCCCTTCGGAGGGGGAGGGTTAGGGTGAAGGGGTCCTTCGCCATAGAATTGGATGCCTCGGACAGCTACATCTGATTTTACAACTCCTGTCCCCTGGTTGCTCCTCTCAGATCTCAATCGGTTTAATGATCAGCATAATGGCCATGACGATAAAAACCATCGTTTCAGCGGCCTGAGACCAGTACCTCGCCGTAAAGGACATGACGAGCCCCAGGACGATGGCGGATACAAAGGTCCCGTTCAGGCTCCCCATTCCGCCCACGATGACTACCGAGAAACTCAACAGGAGAACCATGAACCCCATGTACGGGTGAATCGAGGTGATGGGCGCGTAAAGGATCCCTCCCAGGGCAGCCAGTGCGCTTCCGAGCATGAAAACCACGGAAAAATATTTGTCCACTTTAATCCCAAGGCACCGCACCCCATCTTTATCCTCAAGGGCCGCCACCACGATCTTTCCCACGATACTCTTCCTGAAAAAGAAGTTTAATGCCCCAAAGAGCATGACAGCAATCACGACGATGAGGATGCGGTAGACGGGAATCGTCAGTCCGCCGAGGGAAAGATATTTCCCGATGGGATCACTCATGGGATAAGGATTGACTCCCCAGATCCATTTGATCAAGTCCACCCCAATCAGAAGAACCGCATAGGTGGCAATGATAGCATAATCGAGGGACTCCCCGTAGAGTCTCCGGATGATGAAGCGCTCAATCACATAGCTGATCGGAACAACCACCGCTATGCCGATAAGGGCGGCGATCAGGAAATTTCCATTGAGGAGAGGAAGAAACGTGATCACCATATAGATCCCCACCGTGTAGACCAGGGCGTGGGCGAAATTGACGATCTTCATGGTTCCAAAAGTCAAGGAGAGGCCTATCGAAATAAAATAGAGAACTGCTCCGATCGTGAAGCCGTAAATGATGGTGTTGATCATCCTTTTTCAACCCCTATTTCTGCCGAAATGCTCCTCTGAGACCCTTTCTTCCGCACATAGCCCCAGATGCCGTGTTTAAACCTGAAAACGAGGATGAGCAGGGCCATCCCAAGAACCATCTCCCACCGTGGAATATAGATGGCCAAATAATTGCTGATCACCATGTAAACCACGCCGCCAATAATGGATCCATACAGATTGCCCGCCCCTCCAATCAAGGCCGCAAAGATAACGTCCACATTTCGATGGGTATCCATAAAATTCGGATTCACATATCCATAATTCAATGCACTCAGCGTGCCGGCAAGGCCGGCCAGGCAGCCCGCGAGGACATAGGTCAACCATTTATAGAGAAAGGTGTTATAGCCGAGAAACTTGACCCGCGTCTCGTCCTCCTTGATGGACCGGATCAAATATCCGTAGGGAGAGGTGGTGACCCGCCTCAGAACGTAAAACGCCAGGAGCAGAAAAAAGAGCACAAAGCCAAACATGATGGGTCGGCTACCGAGATTCAACCCTCCGAGGCCTGCCGGAACGACGCCAAGGCCGTCTTCTCCCCTTGTAATTTCTCTCAGGACTGAGAGAACCAGAAAGAACCCGACCTGGTTGAAGGCCAAATTGATCAGGGCGAAGCAGGCGCCTGTCGTTCTTACGATGATGAGGCCGATAAGCATCGCGAGGAGTCCTGCCATGACAATCCCTGCCAGGATGGCCAGGAGAGGGTCCTTTGTGATGTACCGGATACAGAGCCCCCCTCCGTAAGCCCCGGCTCCCAGAAAGAGCATATGACCGAAGGAGAGTCGTCCCATGTAGCCGTACAGCAGGTCAAAGGAAAGAACAAAGATGCAGAAGATCATAAAATCGGTGACCCTTTGGACCTTAAGAATGGGGGCGAGAAGTACGAAGGCTGCGGCGACGATGGCAAGATCGAGAAGGAACCTTTCTTTCGGCAAATGTCTCTTGAACTCCAGGAAATCCGTCCCCTGTCCAGAAGTTTTTTCAGTTTCCTTCTTCAACATCAGCCCTTTCATCTCTGTCACAGATACTGTTCCAGCTCACGGATATCGGAGATGGCAGAACGGTCTGCAATCTCCCGTTCCACCTTCCCCTCTTTCATAATAAAGATCCGGTCTGCCAACCGGCTCACAAGAGTGAGGTTCTGTTCCACGACCATCGCAGAAACGCGGCCTTTCATCCGGCTCAGGATCGCAGTAACGTCTTCAATGACAATTGCAGCAAGGCCCTCTGTCGGTTCGTCAACGAGAAGGAGTTTGGGTTCTCCCACCAGGGCTCGACCAATGAGAAGAATCTGCCTCTGCCCGCCACTGAGTTGGCCAGCCTTCATCTTCAAAAAATTCTTTATTTTTGGATAAAGCCCGAGGACTTTGTCCAGCGCCTGCTCTATCGGCTCACCCAATCCATAGGCCGCCAATTCGATGTTCTCTCTGACCGTCAGGTTTCCAAATACCTTTTTCTCCTGGGCCACGTAACGGATGCCTTCGAGGGAGATCATTTCCGGGGGAAGCCCAGAGATGTCCCGGCCTTCATAGAGAATCGATCCCTTCAGGGGCTTCAGAAGCCCGACAATCGTCTTGAGGAGCGTGGTCTTCCCGGCTCCATTTCGGCCAATGACAAAGCAGGTTTCACCCTTTGTAAGGCTGAGAGAGACATCATGGAGGGCCTTTGCATGACCATAGGCCACATCCAGGTCCTTCATTTCAAGGATAGCGTTATTGTCCAACAGTAATACCCCAGTTTCCGTCCGAGACATATCTGCGGGGACAGGGTGGTCTCTCCGGAGAAAACTTGAAGCGGCACCTTTGAGCAGGCAAAATAATCAGTGCAAAATGTTCAATTATCAATTGTCAATTAGCACTGAAACCCAGAACTGAATTTGATTCTGATTCTCTCTCCAATGATCCGCGTTTCAAGATTT
>DATIGG010000342.1:0-2673 GCA_035454825.1 Thermodesulfobacteriota bacterium
CGCCCAAGCCGATGCCTTCATCGCATCCCTGCAGGCAGAATGATCCTTAGGCTTGCCCAAGGTAAGGAGGGAAGCAGGCCACAACCTCACACACAACGTTGATTAGGAAATAGGAGGCTCCAACAAGGCGTCCGAGGCCACGCGCAGAATTGTTCACCCAAGAACTCTTTATACAGTCTTTCATCGGTCATCTTCAACCAGATGCCCTATGTTGAAGCGAAGATAAGTGGTGTTGTCCTTAGCCGACCTGCTTATTATTTTCCCGACAGCTGTACTCTTTTTATGCAAGGGGATCTAAAGCCGGAATAGAAAAAGACGGCAATTTTCTTCAATAGGAAGAAGAGGTGAATCTGATGGTCAAAACAAAAAACATGGGGAAGCAGGAGTCAATGGTTCGTTTCGTCTTAGGGAGCATTCTGATTGTCCTCTCTTTTCTCATCTCAGGAATCTTCTGGTTGGGGGTTGGGTTGATCGGTGCAATCATTTTTGTTTCTGCTTTCTTGAAATACTGACCGTGAGAGGGGCTCTTGCTGAAGGTCTTCAGCAAACGTAAAGAAAAGGGATAGGTGAATATTTCGCCGTTTTACGAGGTTTCCGGAGTCTTCAACCCGTCCGTAACACCATGAAATTACTCAGCAAGACTAAAACAGTTTACCACCGGGTGATCATCAATGGGCTCCTTGTCTATAGGATCTTTGTCAATCCAAAAACGCCCTGGTATGTCCGTATACTGTTTTTGATCCCCATTGCCTATGTTTTCATCCCCACAGATTTTATCTCAGATATGATTCCCATCCTTGGTCAGTTGGATGATCTCGCAGTCTTACGATAGGGTTATTTCATCTTGTTGAGGGTTGTTCCCAAACCTATCCTCGAGGAATGTCGGCAGAAGGTTCAGGCCAAACTGGGCCTAAGAAGGGGGAGCCTTGAATTGCCAGGAAAAGGATCGGAGGATCCTTAAAAAACTGGTCAGGTTTCTAAAAAAGAGAAAGACGTCAGCTAATCTCGACAAGATTTCGATTGACTTTCTTCATCAAGTTTCGCTTTTTGCAGGGGACCCATTCCATTAAGCTGTAATCTTCGCTTCCATAAAAATTGCAAGGGGTGTATATTACAATCCATATCCTACAATTCGTAACTCCGATCCTGAAAGGCAAAATCTTCAAATGGAATACAAACCCGAAGGCGATTTAGGGTTCTAACATGGCGCTGCAAAGTACTCTTGGTGAGCTTTCAGGAGGGAATACGGGAGGTCATCCGTAAAACATTTTGCTCAACGTGGAGGAACATATCATGACGGCTGATTGCTATTGGAATCACGGAACTCCAGAGAAGAATTGTTATCTTTGTATGGATGGAGAAAACACGGTTTGCCCCAGGTGTTGTGTAGAATGCTGTCCCACGGAGTCGCCTGATTGGTTTGCAAGATGCGGTGCTGCCGGACACTCCTCCTGGCCTTCGGTAACCTATACTGTACCGAGGAAACTCGTCTGTCTTGAATCCTCCTGGGATGACCGGGTCTTTAAAAACCTTTCTGTAAAGGGATTCTTTGACTCTTTGAAGCCCTTAATCCGTCCTCCGCTGCAGATCGATCACCGATTCATTGAATCCTCTAGACATCTGGCCTATTATTTGCGCCGTCCTGACGGCGTCTTATGGGTGGATCCCAGTGCCTGGGATGTTCCCATTTTTTACCTTGCTTTCCATGGATCACCCGGCAGTGTCCAATCGGTTCTTGAACGGATCGGCCCGGACGATCTGTGCGAAGCCTTTGCCGGATATGGAGCATACCCTAATCTTATTTATTTTGGATCCTGCAGTGTCCTGGAGGGTACCAAGGGTAATAAGTTCGCAAGGGATCTTCTACGCGCATCGGGATCGAAGGCGGTGATCGGCTACAAGAAAGATGTCAATTGGATGGACAGCATGATCGTGGACCTCCTCTTTTTGTACCGTTTTTATACGAGCCTACATACTTGGAACAAATTGGCTGAGACCTTTGAATCGGTTCAAAGGGACTTTAAAGCTGCGCGAAGAATGGGGTACATTCTTGTTGAAGCCCCGTAGGAATAGAATAAGTGTATGGCGGGGTGTTCATTGGGTTATTGGGTTTCAAGGCTGAATGCTCAAAGATAGACTTCAACACTTGACTGAATTCTTTAGTCAACTTTTAGAGACAAATATACTTAGTTACCGATGCCGGGCACCGACCGTGATGGAGAGGGATCACGTTCGTAATGAGATTCTAAGGTAAAAGTGCCCCCTAAACCAGACAAGTCCTACATAGGGCATCGTCTCGATAACGAGTTCCAAAATTCAACTTCCCTTTGTGCTCCAATGGTGATATCTTGCTTTGAATGGGCATGACGTTAAACATATCCTGAAGGAATGCTGTAACCCTCCGTGAGAAGTATAGGCCATGGGCGTTCTAAAAAAGGCGCAGGAAGCGCTGCTAAAAGAAGAGCGGAGAATAATGAACGATTTGCAGATGGCTCTGGTCAAGTTCGGCGGGGAGTCGGAGGACGAGGAGTCCCTACGACAGTCGATCCAGCAGCTTGATGAACTCTTTCTCTTAGTGGTTGTAGGAGAATTCAATTCAGGGAAAAGTGCTGTTATTAATGCCCTTCTTGGACAGAGGTTGTTGGAGGAGGGAGTCATCCCCACCACCACGCA
>DATIGG010000343.1:0-7377 GCA_035454825.1 Thermodesulfobacteriota bacterium
TGAGGACAACGAGATGATGCGGCCTTATCGTATTGGTCCTGTTCAGCCGGGACAGCCGGGATCGATGTAGTGATCATAAATGCGATCTGATTTCTTTTGATTGATGAAACGGGCCGCCCATTGGCGGCTCACTTTTTTCCACATCAAGAATAGAGACCATACCATTCTTTTGGTTGCTAATTTCGGATTGGGAATTTAGACTTATTAAGAATTCAGGGAACAAAGGAGATTTATATGAAGCATTTAATAACAATTATTCTCAGCATCACCTTTCTGTTCGGTATTGGCTATGCTGAAGAAAAACTTGAACTGAAGAATCGGAAAGACAAGGAGAGCTACAGCCTTGGCTACCAGTTCGGCCAATATGTGAAATCACAGGGGGTCGATATCAACCTGGAGGTCTACACGTCAGGAATCAAAGATGCACTTGGCGGAAAAGAGTCTCTGATGAGCAAGGAGGAAATTCGTGCGACCATCAAAGACCTTCAGCAAAGGGTAAAGGCGGAAGGACAGAAAGAAATGAAAGAGAAATCGGCGAGGAATCTTGAGGAGGGCAAGAGGTTTCTTGCAGAGAACCAGAAGAAGGAAGGAATAAAAACTCTGCCCAGCGGTCTTCAATACAAAGTCCTGGCCGAGGGGTCCGGCAAAACCCCGCTGGAGACTGATACCGTGACAGTTAATTATAGGGGCACACTGATCGATGGCACCGAGTTTGACAGTTCTTACAAGAGGGGGCAACCGGCAACTTTTAAGGTCAATGGTGTTATCAGAGGCTGGACCGAGGCTCTGCAGTTGATGAAGGAAGGTTCGAAGTGGCAGCTCTTCATCCCCCCAGACCTCGCCTACAGGGAGCGCGGCGCCGGCCGCAACATCCCTCCCAACAGTGCCCTGATCTTCGAGGTAGAGTTGATTTCCGTTCAGTAGCAATGACTCCCGCGGCCTTCAGCGAAAGAAAACCCTTGATGACCTCATGCCCTCTATTCAGCTGGGATACTGATTTTTCCCAGTAATCCTCAACACGAGGTGACAGCATAGGCTAAGGCTTTGCAGGTGTAACGGTTAAACTTCAAACTCGTTATGCGCTATCCAGACTATTCTGAGAGCTTGATGAGGGTGCCGATCCTTCTTGCCCGGCGGAGGACAACCTTGAAAAGAATGGCTTCGACTATGAGGTAAAGACCGGTGAGTCCGAATCCCCAACCTAAAAGGTTCTTCGATTCCGCTGTATATCCATAAAACGTCCGAAAAAACTCCAAGAAATAAGTGAGCGGGATGTATCTTGCAATCTCAGGAAGAGGCGTTGGCAGGATAGAAATGGGATAATAGATTCCGCAAAGCAAGGCCATCAAGTAACTAAAGGACCACGCAGCCACATCCGCCTTATACCCAAAAAGAAGGACCAGGATACAGACGGCGATACCCACAACAACCGAGATGACGAAAAGGCCCAGCAGAAAGAGAACGAGCGCCCCAAACCCTGGCCGGAAAAAATCGAAGCCAAAGGCCAGGTGGCTGGAAACCGATAGGAGAATAAAGACGAAAAGGGACCGAACAATGCCGATCATCCAGGAACCCAAGATGAGCTGAAAGGAGCGGACCGGAGCGATGAAAGTATGCTTGAGCGATTTTGACCAGAGATCGTAAAGGAGGACATAGGCCACATCGATCTGGCAGACCTGGATCACGCTCATGGAGATAATTCCAATGAGGATAAAACCAGACATATTCGAATCGAGGTCCAGAAAATGGATCAGGAGCCCCACCGAGAAAAAACCCACAACTGGCCAGAAGAGAATCTCAAAGAGGCTGAAGACATTCCTCTTTGTGATGATCCAATTCTTATACACGAAGGCCCATATCTGAATGAGTATTCTTTGCAAATTCGACGAAGACATCTTCGAGATCCGTTTGTCCTACGGTGACCTTTCTGATCTGGGCGCCGTTCCGAGAAAGCATCGCAATCAATGAACCTAATCTGCTCTCACCGTCATCGACAACGATTTCACAACGATTTTCAGAAACGGAAAAGTTGATCACCCCATCGGCACGGAGCAATTCCTCCTCCGCAAGTCTTCCGCTAAATTCAATTCTCACCCGATCTCCGATCCGAACCATCCGCTTCAAGTCCCCTGCTGTCCCTGTTGCAAGGATCTGACCTTCCTTCAGAAAGGCGATCCGGCCGCAGAGAAACTCCGCCTCCTTCATGTTATGGGTAGTGAGAAGAACGGTCATCCCCTTCTCTTTTTGAATGGAAAGGACCATCTCCCGGATCCGGATCGATACGCTCGGATCGAGACCGGCTGTGGGTTCATCCAAAAAAAGGATCGCTGGATCGTTGAGCATTGATTTCGCCAGAGAGAGCCGTTGTTTCATCCCTGTGGAGAGCTGGTCAAAAGGGACATGACGGTATTCTCCCAAATTGAAAAGGTCGATCAACGTCTCAACCTTTTGCTCCCGCCCTTTCCCCACCAATCCATAAAGCATGCCATAGAAATGGAGATTCTCCTTGACCGTCAGGCTCCAGAGGAAATTGGCGTTTCCGCTCGAGATATTCACCCTCTCTCTGATCCGTCGGCCATCCTGAAGACCGTTTATGCCTAAGATGGAAACTTCACCTCGATCGGGAAGGAGGAGCGTGGAGAGGATGGAGAGGAAAGTGGTCTTCCCGGCTCCGTTTGGCCCAAGGATGCCAAAGATTTCTCCCCCCTCAATCCGGAGACTGACTCCCCTCAGGGCATCCTTTTGCCTTTTTCGACCTCTCCATCCGGATCGGAAAGTCTTATAAATACCTTCGGCATGAATCGCGACTGTCATGTTCAACCGTAAGAGGGTTCAAGGGGTCAAGGATTCAAGGGGTCAAGCAAAAACAAACTTTTCTTTAAAACTGTTTAACCAAGAAGAAGAATATGGAAATGTTGTAGTGCAGCCCCTTGTGGGCGTATGATTGTGGACCTCAAAAACCTATTCCCGATTTTGTCAACGGGCATAAAGCCCTTCACTACAGGTCATCTCTATACATTCCACTTGAACCCTTGAATCCTCGAACCCGCTCGATGTTAAAGTATATTATGGAACAATCGGTTTGCCAAGAGGATGGAATGGAAGACCAGCCATGTTATATAATCAATTAGAAAATGGGTTTCGTCCAACGGTAATGGTAACGATGCCCGCCCTGTACCTAATATGGTGCAGGGCCCGTATCGTCACTCGGTTATCCCGCTATAGGCGGGATTGGTTCTAAGAATTTGACGTAACCCCTTGACGCTAAACGAAACGGGCTTCCTTACCGTAACCTTAACCCAGGGTCAGAGGCCATTTTCATGTTTTGAGGGTGCCGTCCGGGCATGGGGCATTAGTTGCTATGGAAAATTTTATTGAAATCGTGGGTGCAAAATCCCACAACCTCAAGAACATCACCTGCCGGATTCCAAGAGGGAAGATCACCGTTATCACAGGTATCTCTGGATCAGGCAAGTCGACCCTGGCTTTTGACACTCTCTTCGCAGAAGGTCAGAGGCGTTATATCGAATCTCTCTCCACCTATGCCCGCCAGTTCCTTGAAAAGATGGACCGGCCTGATGTGGAAGCCATCCATGGGATTCCTCCTGCCATTGCCATTGAGCAGAAGAACACGGTGAAGAATGCCCGCTCCACGGTTGGAACAGCCTCAGAGATCTATGATTACCTGAGGCTTCTCTTTTCTAAAATCGGCGAGGTCTTTTGCCCCCAATGTGACATAAAAGTTTCCGGAGATACGGTTGACGGAGTGGTGGAACAGATCCTGTCCCGAAATCCCGGCAAAAAAATATGGGTCATCAGTCCTCTCTCTCTTCTGAAAGGAATGGATCTCGACTCAAAAGTGAAGGACCTCATAAAAAATGGATATTATCGAGTCTGGGAAAAAGGAGAAATCATCGATCTTACTGCCCTCCCCTATGATAAGATCCGGAAGCACAGCAGCCTCTCCCTTCTCATTGATCGCCTTGTCTCTGATGAGAAAAATCGATCAAGGCTTGCGGAAGCTGTTCAGCGGGCTTTCCAGTTGGGAGACAATAAGGTTGAGGTTATCGTTGACAACGGAGAAAAGCTGACCTTCAGCCGGAGTTTCTCATGCAACGGCTGCGGACAGAGCTTTTCAGAGCCTGAACCTCTCCTCTTCTCCTTTAACAACCCCATCGGTGCCTGCCCCGCTTGCCAGGGGTTCGGGAGGATTATTGGAATCGATTGGCAGAAGGTCATCCCAGATCCCCAAAAGACATTAGAGGATAAACCTTTTGCTCCCTGGAATTCCCCTGCTTATGAGGATCTATACGATTACTTGTGGGAAGCATGTCAACGATACCGGATCCCCACTCAAAAGCCGTTTGAAACACTCTCTCCAAGTCAGAAGGAGATTCTCCTGAACGGAAAAGGAGAATTTATGGGCTTAAAAGGATTTTTTGATTGGATGGAAGGGAAACGGTACAAAGTCCACTACCGGGTCTTTCTCAGTAAGTTCAGGGCCTATACTCCCTGCCCGGATTGCCACAACACCCGACTAAAAAAAGAGGCGCTCTATGTTCGCATCGCCGATAAAAATATTGCCCAGCTTTGCGAAGTGAGCATTTCCGGCCTTCAACATTTCTTCCAACACCTGCCCATAGAAGAATTTCAAAAGCGAGTGGCCCAACGCCTTCTGAAAGAGATCACAGACCGGATTGTGTTCATGGTCAATGTTGGTCTGGGATACTTGACTCTCTCCCGGCAGACGCGGACCCTCTCAAGCGGAGAATATCAACGAATTACCCTTGCAAGAGCATTGGGATCTGCTCTCACTGAAACGCTCTATGTTCTCGATGAGCCAAGCATCGGCCTTCACGCAAGAGATACGTTCCGGCTCCAGAGGGCTCTCCGACAACTACGGGAAAAGAAGAACACGGTCGTGGTGGTTGAGCATGACCCTGAGATGATCCTGGCTGCAGATGAGGTCATCGATCTTGGGCCCGGTGCCGGAAAGCTGGGCGGCTCGATCATCTTTCAGGGAACCGTGCAATCCCTCCTTCAAGATGGCGGCTCGATCACAGCCCGCTTTCTGAAAAATGGGATGCCCGGGCTATCCGATAGACCGCGTATAAAACCAAAGGAATGGATCGTGATCCGGAATGCAAAGGAACATAACTTGAAAGGGATTGATGTCAGGATTCCCCTGGGTGTGATGGTCTGCATTACGGGTGTCTCCGGAGCAGGGAAGACCACCCTGGTCCAGAACATTCTTTACGCAGGCGCAAAAGGCAGCGGAAATTCCGAATACGAAAAAGGTGTTTTTGACGCGATCGAAGGTCTCGAAAAGATCGACGACGTCATCCTTGTCGACCAATCCCCTATCGGAAAAAGCCTCCGCTCCAACCCGGCCACCTACATCAAAGTCTTCGGTGAGATCCGAGATCTCTTCACCCGCACCCGGGAAGCCAAGAGGCACGGTTTAAAACCACGCCACTTCTCGTTTAATACCGAGGGAGGCCGCTGCGAGGCCTGCCAGGGAGCCGGGCTTCAGGTGCTGGACATGCAGTTTTTAGAGGATGTCATCATCACCTGTGAGACTTGCGAAGGGAAACGATTTCGGCCGGAAATTCTGAAGATTCTCTACAAGGATCAAAATATCTCAGACATCTTGAACATGACGGTCGACGAATCCCTTGCCTTCTTTGAAGGCCATCACCGTATCCTTTCAAAACTTCAGATCCTGAAAGAGGTGGGACTCGGATACCTTCCCCTTGGACAATCCACCAATACACTGAGTGGCGGGGAATCTCAGCGGCTCAAGCTGGCCAACCATATTGCTCAAGGAGGAAGGGGCAAGAATCTTTTTATCTTTGATGAACCCACGACCGGCCTCCATATGGCCGATGTGGCCCTCCTCCTAAAAACCTTCCAGGAACTCCTCTCCCGGGGACATTCACTGATCGTGATCGAACATAACCTCGACTTCATTCGATGCGCAGACTATATCATCGACCTGGGTCCCGAGGGGGGAGAAGAAGGAGGAAGGATCGTGGCCCAGGGCGATCTGAAAGCAATTATGGCCTCGAAACAGTCCTATACCGGACAGTTCTTAAGAAAACGATTTCATTCCGTGAGCGCGTAAGGAGCGAGTCGCAAAGGGTCAACCCCTCACCCCTAACGACTCACGCCTCACGATGGATTTCTTTACACTTCCGTCCTCTGTTTAATACAACCGAGCATCTGCTCAAGCCGGGTCCGATCGAAACCGACCATGACTTCATTACAGGCAGAGATGACTGGCACACTCCGGCCTCCAGAGACTTTGACCATCTCATCCAATGCGGTGCGGTCTCGCGTCACATCATATTCCGTAAATTTGTACCCTTTTTGCGAAAGAAACTCCTTCGCCATTTTGCAATACGGTCAGGTGGGGGTCGAATAGACCTTGATTTCTTCTGTTGCCATAATGAATTCTCCTTTCGATCTCGAAGTTGAGCATGGGTGGATAGAATCCCATAACTCCAAAATACACACATCCGATTCTAATTGTCAATAAATGTTTTGGAGATTTGTGAAAAAGTCGAGAAATCTCTGATTACAACGATTACGATCAAGAGAGCGAAAGGAGTCTTTCAGAGCTCTCTTTTGAGGTGAGGGGAAATGATTTCTGATCTTAAATCTGGAGGTCTCCAGAAGGCAGTAAGAGATTTTCGTTATCTTCTAAACCATGGGTATCCGAGGAAGACGAGCCTGGAGCTCGTTGGGAACCGTTACAGTTTGTCTTTTGATCAACGTCACCTCCTCCACCGCGGAATTTTCTCAGAGGCGGACGCCAAGGCGAGAAAAAGGAAAAAAATTTCCTTCCAAAAGATACGTAACAAAAAACTTGCCATTGATGGTTATAACATCCTTATCACGGTTGAAGCTGCTCTCTCTGGCCGCTCTCTTATATTATCAAACGATGGATTTATTCGCGACATCTCTGGTTTATCGGGTAGCTTCAAAAAGACAAAGACCACTGATAAAGCGATCCGTTTGATCTTGGACAAAATAAGAGAAGCAAAACCCCATCACACCCTTTTTCTATTTGATGCTCCGATCAGCAGGAGTGGCCTTTTAGCGAATGAAGTCAGAGAAAGATTGAAGAAGGAACATCTTTCGGGAGACGCCATGGCTGTGAAGGTTCCAGAGAAGATCCTCATCGGATTTCCAGGTATTGTTGCCACAAGCGACACTGCCATTATCGATCAGTCCCAGGAGGTCTTCGATTTGGCAGGCCATATCATCAAGAATCGAATCAAGCCTGGATCTCTTTTAACGGTTAACTTGGTGCCAACATGAAATTGCAGGGGGCATGAACGAGAAACAATTAATGTATTCTATGCGCAACAAAAT
>DATIGG010000344.1:0-2505 GCA_035454825.1 Thermodesulfobacteriota bacterium
ATCACTCCAATGGCCACATCCTTGAGCGGGCCTTTATCGATTCGAATCCCCTGAACCACATAAAGGTTCATTCCAACGGGGGGGGTAATGAGAGAAGCTTCACAGAGAATCATGAGAAAGACCCCAAACCACACCGGATCGTAGCCGGCAGCCGTGACCACTGGTAGAACCAGGGGAATCGTTGTCACCATCATCGCAATCGTTTCGATAAACATCCCAAGGAAAAAATAAAAAAAGACGATCATCCACATCGTCGCCTTGGGGGAAACTTTCAGGTCCACAAACCAATTCGAGAGGGCCTGGGGAATGCCTAAAACAGAGAGAACGTAATTCATATAGAAGGCTGCAATCATGATCAAGAGGATCATGGCCGTGGTTCGGAGGGTAGCCGCAAGAGCGTCGTTTAGGAAACTGACCTTCAATTTTCCATGAAAGGCCGCGATGATCATGACAGCCAACACACCGAGGGCCGCTGCCTCAGTAGGCGTGGCCCACCCGGCATAAATGCTGCCCATGATGGCAAAGATGACGAACAGGATGGGAAGGAGGGAGGTGAGGGATTTGAGTCTGTAGAGGACCGTTGTTTTCGGCTCCGGGGCGCCCGCAATCGAGGGGTTGAGCTTGGCCATGACAGCGATAATAACCATGAAAAGAAAGGCCAACGAGAATCCCGGGATGAACCCCCCGGCAAAGAGTCGGCCGATGGAGGCATCGGCGATGGAGCCATAAATGATCATATTGATACTGGGGGGAATCAAAATACCAAGCGTGCCTCCGGCGGCGATCGATCCGAGGACAATGCGGTCATTGTAGCCTCGGGCCTTGAATGCCGGGATGGCAACGACACCAATGGTAGCGGCAGTGGCCACGCTCGAGCCGGAATTGGCTGCAAGGAGGGCCGAGGCTCCGATATTGGTGTGAAGAAGTCCTCCGGGCAGAGGAACCAGCCATTTCGACAGACAATTGTACATTTTCTCTGTTACGCCGCTCCGGAGCATCATCTCTCCCAGAAGCACGAAAAGCGGAACGGAGGTCATGACAAAGTTATTCAGGACTGTCCACATCTGATTGCCGAAATCGAGGAGGATTGGCTTCCCAATCGTAATGAGACCTATCCCTGCACCAGCTAAAAACATGGTTGAGGCAATATGGATCCCCAAAGCCATGATAATGAATAAAACAGCAAAACCCAGCACAATGTTAACAACAATCATCGACGTTATCCTCTTCGGCAGGGAGGGGGCATCTCTTTCATCTTACCTCTATCCGGGTTTCTTTGAGTTCGGCTTCCGCCTCCTTTTCCGCGGTCTCGACGCCGAAAATCCTGTTTAGTTCCGGGATATTCCATCGGAGCAACAAACCAAAGGCCTTGAGAGAGTAAAGGGTGAGGTGGACGGCAAAATAGCTCATCCCGAAGGCACAAAAAAACTGAGGCCAAGCCAGGGGTGTCTGAAGCGGGGTTGGAGCAATGGCTTTCAGCCGGATGGATTCGAAAAGCATTTCGAGTATCTGCCATAACATCAAATAACTGAAGGCTAACAGGATGAAATAAGCAACAACGTTAGCAAAGGCTTGAAAGATGGGCGGTAGCTTGGGAAGGATGATGTTGAGGCGGATATGGGAACGCTTGGCCAGCCCAAAGGAAAAACCGAAGGCGCAGGCCACGGCCATAACATATCCGCCGATCTCATCCGCACCCTGGACGGAGAGATTAAAGAGCTTTCTCCCAATGACGTCCACGCCGATGAGAAGGGAAAGTCCTAAAACAGGCCATCCCCCAATGATGGCAAGGGTTCGACTGACCCGATCAAAACCCTCTATCAAGCGTTTGACCGCCATGAGAAAGTTCCTTTCTACTTTATTACTTGATCTTCGCCCCCGCTGCCTTTCCGGCAAGACTATTCCAAACATCCGTACACTGACTAAAAGTTTTATTACAGTCCTTGGCCCATTGTGGTAAAATCACCTCTTCGACGGCCCTTTTCATCTTTTCTTTATCTTCAGCGCTCACAGGAATCAGAGTCATCTTTCCCTTCTTCCCGTGCTTGCAGGGGTCCTTGCCTGTATTGCAGTTGATCCCATCCCCCGTAGCTTGGGTCCCGGCACTCCATAACTCATCCTCCAATTCCTTCATCTTCTTAGTCAGAAAGTCTCTCACATCCGGGGGCAGGTTGTTCCAGAACTTGAGATTGGCGACATGGGCCTGCATCGAATACCCTACAGGCATTGGATAGATGTAACTGGAGACCTCATACCATGCAGCCGTATTTCCTGCCAGAGCACCAGTTACGGCCCCATCAATGACCCCGCGCTGCAAAGAAGTGTAGACTTCAGGAAAAGCCATGCTCACGCCCGTGGCTCCGAAATACTGGACAAAGTCGGACATAGGCCGGCTGAAAACCCTGATTTTTTTACCCTTGAAATCATTCAAATCGTTGATCTTATCTTTGAACCAGAAGATTTGATCTCCGTATGGCCACAGGGCAAGGAGTTTTCCTTCGAATT
>DATIGG010000345.1:0-14486 GCA_035454825.1 Thermodesulfobacteriota bacterium
ATGTTGCAGGGCCTTCTGATAGAATTCCACCGCCCCAAACATGTTCCCATGATCCGTTAGGGCGACGGTGTCCATATGATAGTTCTTCGCTAAGTCAAAGACTTCCTCGAATCGTATGGCTCCGTCCAGAAGGCTATACTGACTATGAACATGGAGATGAACAAAATTGGAATGCTCCATCGCAATGCAAATATCCTTTTTGTTTCTACCGACTCACTCACTCAAGCAAGAAATCCGAAATTCGACTATCGAAATCCGAAACAATCTCAAATGACCACATTTTAAATGTTCGAAACAAATCAAAGGAGTTTGGGAAATTTGAATTTCGAAAATTCGAATTTGTTAGAATTTCGGATTTCGTGCATCGGATTTGCTCTTTGATCTATTCCCATTCAATCGTACTGGGTGGTTTTGAACTGGTATCATAGACCACCCGGTTCACCCCTCTGACTTCATTGATAATCCGGCTCGACATGGTTTCAAGAACCTTGTATGGCAACTTCACCCAGTCGGCTGTCATCCCGTCGAGACTGGCCACGACTCTGATGGCAATCACATGTTCATAGGTCCGCTCGTCGCCCATCACTCCCACGGTTCTGACCGGCAGGAGGATGGCAAAAGACTGCCATACCCTATCCCACCATCGGGCCTTCTGCATTTCTTCTTTCACCACCTCATCAGCCGCCCTCAGGATATCGAGGCGCTCCCGAGTGACTTCGCCGATTACCCGGATCGCCAGCCCTGGGCCCGGAAAAGGCTGACGTTGAACGATCTCCTCGGGAAGCTCCAGCACTCTTCCTAACTGCCTGACTTCATCCTTGAACAACCCCCGCAGGGGCTCGACCAATTTGAACTTCATCCGCTTCGGCAACCCCCCCACGTTGTGATGGCTCTTGATCGTTGCCGAAGGCCCCTTAGAGGAGACACTCTCGATCACATCCGGGTAGAGGGTCCCTTGAGCCAGGTAGTTGACGCCTCCAATCTTCTTCGCCTCCCTTTCAAAGATCGCAATAAATTCCCTTCCGATCGTTCTGCGCTTCTCCTCTGGATCGATCACTCCCTCCAACTGCTTCAGGAAATGATTTTCTGCGTCCACATAGTCGAGCGGGATTTTAAAATGATATCGGAAGAGGTCGACCACCTGGGTGGCTTCGTCTTTTCTTAGTAACCCATTATTCACGAAAATGCACTGGAGGTGGTCCCCGATCACCCGGTGAAGGAGCAGGGCGACCACCGACGAGTCTACGCCGCCGCTTAAAGCACAAATCACTTTCTCTGATCCGATCTCTTCTCTCAACTGATGAGCGGTCTGATCTAAGAACGATTCCATCGTCCAAAGGGCCGTGCAGTGACAAACGTTAAAGAGGAAATTCCGGATCAGATGAATTCCCTGAGGCGTGTGGACGACTTCGGGATGGAACTGGAGACCATAAATTTTCCTTCGATCATCCTCAATGGCTGCCACAGGCGTATTCCACGAATGAGCGACCTTCCGGAACCCTGGGGGTAAGGTCTTCACCTGATCTCCATGGCTCATCCAGACCAGAAGGTGTCCTCTCTTCTGGCCCAAATCTCGAAAGAGTTTCCCTTCGTCATCCAGGATGAGCCTCGCTTTGCCGAATTCCCTCTTTTTGGATCGGGTCACCTCACCCCCCAAGAGGTAGCCCATGAGCTGCATGCCATAGCAGATCCCGAGAATGGGGATGCCGAGTCGAAAGAGGGCAGCATCACATCGGGGGGCATTGTCTTCATAGACACTTGCAGGACCTCCGGAGAGAATGATCCCTTTGGGAGTCATGGAACGGATCTCCTTCAAAGGAAGGTGGTAGGGATGAATTTCACTATAGATCTGACATTCTCTCACCCGTCGGGCGATCAATTGGGTGTACTGGGAGCCGAAATCAAGAATCAATATCTTGTCAAAAGAAGTCTGTTTCTTCAGCATTTTGAACTCCGTGTTTTGAAATGAGCAAGCGCGTGAAGTGAAGGGGACAACGATTCCATCAATGTCTTAAGAAGTATTTCCCGTCCCTTAATTCATACTTGTAGGGGGACCCAGGGCGATAGAAAAGATCCCTTTTCACGACCAGACCGGCCGCCACCAGTTCCTCAAGGCGGCTGGGATAGCTTCCTTTCTCGAGATGGTAAAGATCAAGGGCGTTCTTGATGCGCTGGAGCTGGGCCTTGTCAACATAATGACGAGGGACTTCGATCCCTGTTCTTTCGATCTTCGAATCGAGAAAGAGATCTAAAAAACCCGGGTTAAAATAGAAAAGAAGAAAGAAAACCAGAAGGAGGAATGCCCCGTAAGAGGCAAACGTAAAGGTCTTTCTAAAATTGATCCTCCTCACCTTCTTGATCAGGCTGGGCGTCTGAAGGCCAACGACTTCGATCAACCCCATCTCCAGAAGGTTCATCAAGATTTCACTGGCATTAAATTTTCCCAGGAGGCTTCTGTCAATGATGTCCTGGACGGCCCATGTTCCATCGACCAGGTTATAGATCATCTCCTGTTCCGACGTCAGTTTCTCTCTTAAATAATGAGGAGACAGAGTTCCCCTTTCCTCCCCTCCTCGGGTCTTCTTAAAGACCAGATAAGGCGAAAAGATTTTTTTCTCGATCTCTGACCATTCGTCCACCATGCGCAGGATATTCAGGAGGACCTGTTCCGTGCTCAGGGCCAAGGGAATCTTTTTATAGCCCTCGACCAGTTTCAGGTCAAAATTAAATGTTCCATCCTCCCACCAGAAGAGGTCGTAAATGGTTTCGTAGATCTGGGTCGAAATCACTTTTCGTACATCCTCTGGGGTCAAAAGCTGAAGCTCCACCAGGATCTCTCCCAGGTACTTGAGCGTCTCCTTTTGAATTCTCAAAACCCGTTCCAATTGTTCTTCGGTGATCAACTGGGCTTTGACTAAGATCTCTCCGATCAGGTCCGTCTTCCCTCGATAATTCGAGTAAACATGAACGATCATTCCATCGACAAAATAGATCTCAACGGTATTCTTCCCCCGGCGAATTTTCAAAACGCCTGTCTTAAGCTGTTGTCCGATGAGCTGAATGATCTCGGTAATGCTGAAATCTTTTAATGTCCCCTGAAGCGACATGGACCTCCCCGTTCATTCTTCACTGGGCCCTCAGGAGTTGCATCCCAGAAGCGTCCGTGCTGGATGGATTTCAAAGTCCTGGGGTCGTTTCCTTTTTTGTTTCAAACCTCGCTTTGAGTCGAAAGACCTGTCGAATCATTAAGAAATAGTAAAGGCCAAAAAGCCCTATCCAAAAGATTAGATTCCAGAGGGAAAGGGAGAACTCGGCAACGGAAGAGGAAATCACCCCCTTCCAATAGAAAAACTTCAAAATAAATACAAAAAAGAGAAAGAGAAGAAAGATTCCTCTTGAGGGCCGCTCCTCCCAGAGATCATGGAATCCAACGAAGAAGAAGGAGAGAAACCTTCCGAGAAAATGATTCTGTTTCTGAAACTGTGCGATCTGGAGTGACTTCTTTTCGGCAATCTTGGGATGGAGTTTCTCCTTCTGAATCAAGATCCGATAGCAATTAAAGCAGATATATTCCTGGCCCGAACTTCCAAGGTAGAGGCGATGGGTTGGACTCCCACACATGGGACACCGGGTCAAAAACCGTTTCGCCCGACTGTATTTCGACATCCCCGCCAAAAACCCGAGGAAGAAGAAGGGAACCAACAGAGGAATTCTCGAGGGGATCTTTTCAAACCAGGCCCTGAAGAGGCGAAACAGGATTCCCTCTCTCCCAATGAAATGGGTCAGAAACCGGGTCCAAAGCGCCCGAGGGGTTAGCACCTGATCTATCACGAGCCGGTTCATATGTGGAGGAGTATCGATGGAGGTATAGTACTCCACCAGTTTGGGATCGAGCTGCCGTGCCTTCTGAAAAGCCTGATCGCTCTTCCCGGAAAGGAAAGTTTCCTGGGAATAGGCTCGATAGAGGTTGTAATAATACGCCGCGCGATGGGGATTGAGAGCGATCGCCTGTTGATAAGAAGCAACGGCGAGATCACTCTGTTTCTTTGCAAAGTACACATTCCCCAGGTTGGAAAAGGCGTCACTGAATTGGGGGGAGACCAGAATCGCTCTCCGGTAGTATTCTTCTGCCTGAGCGTAGCGGCTCTGTCTTTTTCCCATCAATCCGAGGGTGAAGATCACTTCACGATCGTCCGGGTGTGTGGAGAGCCAGTTCTTCAACCGCTGTTCCGTCGCCCGATCCCAGTCGAGATAGTTCGCTTCGTTCATCTGGAGGAGGATATCCGAACTCGCCCCATCCAAAAAGGAAGAGGCGGATCGCAGGAAAAAGGGAAGATAGACCAGAACGATAAGAAAAAAAACGATCCATTGTCTCTCCCGTTTTGCCACAAACCCCCAGAGTAGAACGCAATAAAAGAGGAGGGCCCAAAGGATGTCCAGCCGCAGAAAAAAGGGGATGAAGAGAAGGAAAATTTTGAGACTGTTGATGAGAAGCTTCGCAATTTCCTGGCTTAGATTTTTCCGAATATCATAAAAGTACAGAGGCAGATATTTCAGGAGGACCACGATCCCGAACACAATGAAGGTCATGAGAAGGGCATTGGCAAGGAGATAGAAGGCGTTGTAAAAAAGTTGAAGGGCCGTTGGATAATACCGGAGCCGTGCCCCCTGCCCCTTCCAAACCTCGAAAAGGATTCGATGAATTTCAAGCGGATTCTTGTGCCAGAGGGCCCGGCTGAGGGCAAAATAAGGGCCCGGAAGGTCGGGTGAAAATTTGACGGCGTATCTCGTCCATTCAACGGCCTGATCTGAATTTCCTGCCAGCCGGCTTTTTTCGGCTTCCCGGATCAAGAAGGAGGAGAGTAAGGGAATGTTCCGGATACCTTTATCGAGTTTCAACTGGTAGAGTTGATCGAGCTCACTGGGACTCAAGAAAGAAATTCTTCTGTCCCCTTCTTTGCCCTTGGCAGACCACCGGGCCTTCAGGTCGAAGGCGGGGTCCTCCGAGGTGGAGGTTTCAGTGGAAAAAAATTCTTTGGAGAACGGAAAGGTCTGCTCCTGGGTCAGGAGCCCGAGATAATAGAGCAAGGAAAGGATGAGAACGATCAGGATGAAGAGGGTTCTTTTCATGGATCACTCATCTCTCTGGGCCTCTCCTTACTCCAGCCGGTAATTGGGAGCCTCCTTGGTAATGATGACATCATGCACATGGCTTTCTCTCAGGCTCGAAGAGGTAATTCGAATAAATTTGGCCTTCTGCTGGAGATCCTGGATCGCCTTCGCCCCGATGTAACCCATCCCGGCCTTTAATCCTCCGATGAGTTGTTGAATTGCAAAGGAAAGGGGACCCCGGTAAGGAACCCTTCCTTCAATCCCTTCGGGAACGAGTTTCGATTCGCTCTCCACGTCTCCTTGGAAATAGCGATCCCGGCTCCCCTCCTTCTCCTTCATCGCCTCCAACGATCCCATGCCGCGGTAGACCTTGTAGCTGCGGCCCTGATAGAGAACAAGCTCTCCTGGACTTTCGTCGGTCCCGGCAAACAGATTTCCGATCATCACCGAATCCGCACCGGCTGCAATGGCCTTGGTGATGTCTCCTGAGAATTTGATCCCTCCATCGGCAATGATGGGGATGTCGTACTTTCTCCCTACGGTCGCAGTCTCCAGGATAGCCGACAATTGGGGGACCCCTATCCCCGCAATAATCCGTGTGGTACAGATCGACCCTGGACCCACGCCGATTTTGACCCCGTCCACCCCCGCCTTAATGAGATCAAGGGTCCCTTCACGGGTCGCCACATTCCCCCCGATCAACTGACACTCTGGGAAATTCTTCTTTGTATCACGGATGGCCTCCAGAACATCCCGGGAGTGACCATGGGCGGTATCGATGACGAGGAGATCCACTCCGGCCTTCATCAGGGCCTCGGTCCTCTCTTCACGGTCCTTCCCTGGCCCGACCGCAGCTCCAACCCTCAGCCGGCCCAGGGGATCCTTGCAAGAGTTCGGATATTTCCGCATCTTCTCGATGTCCTTGATCGTGATGAGCCCTTTCAGATTCTTCTGGTCATCGACGACCAGTAACTTCTCAATTCGATTTTTGTGGAGGATCTCCTTGGACGCTTCAAGGGTCGTTCCCTCAGGGACGGTGATGAGACGGTCCTTCGTCATGACGGTAGAGATCTTCTCATCCAATCGTGTCTCGAACCGTAAATCCCGATTCGTAAGGATTCCTACCAGTTTTCCTCCCTGGGTCACGGGCACCCCCGAGATACGGTACTTCCTCATAACCTCCAGGGCTTCGAAAATTTTTTGTTCAGGATCCATGGTGATGGGATTGCGAATCATCCCGCTTTCCGACTTCTTCACCTTGTCGGCTTCAAGCGCCTGAGCTGAAACGGGCAGGTTTCGATGAATGATCCCGATGCCTCCCTCTTGGGCCATGCAGATCGCAGTCCTTGATTCGGTGACGGTATCCATGGCCGCGCTGACCAAGGGGATATTCAGGCGAATGGTCCTCGTCAATCGCGTGCCTGTCTCCACCTCTTTGGGCAAAACCTCCGAAAAAGAAGGGACGAGCAGTACATCGTCAAAAGTAAAACGTTCGTTAATCTCATGATGGGCTTCCATCTTCTGGCCTCACTTCTTCAAACGTTTTATCTGATATATCAAACGACTCATGATTTGTCAACCTTCCAGAAGGAAGAGAGAGGTTTTGTTCGATGGCCTGAAAAAGTTTTCCAAGGCTTTCCGGTCGGAGGGATGAGATGGCAAGGGCCCTGTATTTTCTACAAATGGTTTCCACTTGATCTTGCGGCAATCGATCCTCCTTGTTAAAAACCAATAGTCTCGTCAGGTGATTCAAATCGAGCTCGGAGAGGATTCTTTCTACGGATTCGATATGCTCTTCGAAATAGGGGTTACTGATATCAACCAGATGGATCAATAAACTGGACTCCTGGAGTTCGTCGAAGGTCGGACGAAAGGCCACCATCAGGTCTCTGGGCAAATCTTTGATAAACCCGACTGTATCGGTAACGACCCAATCCTGCTTCAGTGGAAATCTCAATCTTCGTGTGGCAGGATCGAGCGTTGCAAAGAGCCTGTCCTCCACGAAGAACTGACTTTGGGTCAAGAGGTTAAAGAGGGTCGATTTCCCTGCATTCGTATAACCGATAATAGAAACGATGGGAATGCCTGTTTTCGTTCGTCTGGCCCGCCTCTGGACTCTTCCCTTTTGCATCTTCTCCAGCTCCTTTTCGAGCAGGTGAATTCGATCCCTCACCCTGCGACGATCAATCTCCAACTTCGTTTCCCCGGGTCCCCTTCCACCGATCCCTCCTGTCAGCCGGGACAGAGCCAAGGTCTTTCTTGCCAATCGGGGAAGCATGTATTTGAGCTGGGCCAGTTCCACCTGGATCTTACCTTCAAGGGTATGGGCCCGCTGGGCAAAGATATCTAAGATCAATTGGGTTCGATCCAACACCCTCAATTCCGTTCGGTCGGAAATGGCTGCCATCTGGCCAGGGGTCAGGTTCTGATCAAAGATGATCAAATCGACTCCTAATTGCATACATTTGATCAGGATCTCGCGGAGCTTTCCCTCGCCCATCAGGGTTGTCGCAGAAATCTGTTGAGGACGCTGAATAAACGAATCAACAACATAGACACCACTGGATTGGGCGAGTTCCTTCAATTCCTCCATCGATTGTTCCAGGCGCTCCCGTTTTTCCCGGCTCACGCTGAGTAGGATCGCTTTCTCCCCCGGACCTTTGAGGGCAATCGATCGTTGTCCCCTCTGAAATTCTTCCTCAAGGGATTGGATCCACGGTAAAAAATCGATCTCCCATTGCCCGAAAGGGACCGGCGGAGTGACCTCCCAGGCCTTCTTCTCCCGATTATCAGGGAGAAGGTAGGCGGACTGAATGAACCCGGGAAATCCATCTCCATCAACACCAAGGACAACCACCATGTCCAATCGTAAGAGAGCAAGGTCCGCAAGATCCTCTTGTGTCAATAGCTCCCGCTGGAGATGAGTATGGACGAGCCGGAGGCCTCTGAGTCGAAAAGTTCCTGTCCGGTATCGGGAAAGATCTGGAATCGTGATGCTCCTCTGATCACCGACCATGACGATTTCAATGGAACCTCTTCTTCCGACAAGGATGCCTATTTGTCGTCTAATCTCATTCGAAGTCTCCGTGAGGAGTCGGGCAATTTCCGGGGTGACAACTTTGCTGGGCGGGATTCTTCTCCGATAGATATGTTCAATCTTCCTGATTTCGCTCGGTTTCAGGCCGATGAGATTTCCGAAAGCGCGGTTAATTTATTCCCCTCTTCCAGTTTTTTAATACATATTAATATGAGGATCATTTGAAGTCAACCCTTCGACTTCTCAGTATAAATGGTCGCTTTGCTCAGGGTTGACCCTGAGAAGCCCTGGCACTTCAATTTCAAAAACGGGTGGTTCAACGCCTTCGAAGGGGTCAATATCTATTCATTGAAAAATTTAACCCATCCCTTCTTTCCCTTTTCACCCTGGACCGAAATCTCGATATCGAAGAATTGCCGAAGAACCCAGAGATTGGTCAACAGATGTTCTGTGATTTCGGAGATGGAAAATACAGAATTTCCTTTGCTCAGGGCCACGAAGGGCAAGATTTGATCTGCGAGGTGTGGATCCAGACAGGCATCCGATTCGATATAGGTTCCTAAAGCATCCACCGCCTCCTTAGCCACGTCCTCTGCCCTCTTCCCTCTTTCCCCAAGGGCTGAAAACCCTGCAACCGCCTTCTCCGATTCAGCCCTCAAAAAGATAAAGGCCCCTGGTCCATTTGCAGGGACCTCACGGAGAAGGTCAATCTCTGGATCGATCCTTATCTCCCCTGAAATTCTTTTCATGGCATATTCCTTTAGTCTTTCTCCAACATGCAGGGGCAGATGGGAAGTTGCGCAAAGGCCCTGAATCTGCTTGATGGATCCTCGCTCAAGCATGACAACTGGTTTCAGTTCCTGAGCAGGCTCAATCTCGACTCGCACCCTACCGCCTCCCTTAGGGTACCAACCCCATCGATCCAGGGTGGTGTTGACAGAGACCCCAAGGGTTTCAAGGAATGGAATCAGAACCTGAGAGAAATAGTGGAAAGGAGGACTCCATGGGACATGGGTTCCACCTATCAGAGTTAGTCGAGACCTTTTTTGAGCAAGGCTGAGCGGAAGAAAGATGGCCTGAAGGAGGAGGGTCACAGAACCCGCAGTTCCAACGTCGAATCGATACTCCCCCGCAGAAATTGCTTGAGGAATGAAAGAGATGGATGGGGAACCTATTTTGACCCCTTCGGTCTGAGCCCCAGTCATTTGGCTTAAAGCCTCGATCCCTTTCAGGTGCTGGGGCTGAATCCCTGGTATTTTCCTCCCTGCCCGTATACGATGAATTCGAACCGGAATGTTAAGGACCGCAGAACAAGCAAGAGAGGTTCTTAGAATCTGGCCACCCCCTTCTCCATAGGATCCATTGATGTCGATAAAATCTTTCTTTGAGATTTCCATTCTTTTAATGTAAGAGGAATGTTGCTTCAAATATATTTCCTTTGTCCTAAATTATTAGAAGAGAATTAGGGATTGTCAATGCCAAAGAATCGATGAAAGCGGATTTCAAAATTGGCAACTCTATGTTAACCTTAAAACTTATATTTACGAGAGGGAAAGAAATGGCTGAACTGATTATTCTGGGTTCCGGAACGGGTGTCCCATCTTTGAGAAGAGGATCGCCTGGTTTCCTGCTCATCATAGAGAATTCGAACATTCTGATTGACAGCGGACCAGGAACGCTGAGGAGAATGCTTGAGGTGGGAATCACCTACCAGGATATCGATCTTCTTCTCTATACCCATATTCACCCTGACCATGTGGCGGACCTTGTCCCATTCCTTTTCGCTTCCAAATATGCGGCATCCCCGCGGGGAAAGGACCTTTTGTGTGTCGGAGGTCCAGGATTTAAGGACTTTTTTGAAAAACTTAAAACCGTTTATGGCTCCTGGATCAAGCCTCAACTGTATCAATTGAACATCAAGGAAATGAGGAGTAAGCCTCTTCTTTTTCATGAGGTCAGGATCCACTCAAAACTTATGGCTCATATCTCTGAGAGTGTCGGATACCGGTTCGAATTCCAGGACGGAAAGTCAATGGCCATCTCGGGCGATACGGATTATTGTCAAAACATCGTTGATCTCGGGTTTGATGTAGACCTTCTCGTCCTTGAATGTTCTTTTCCGGACGGAGAGAAGGTTGAGGGGCATTTGACCCCTTCTCTGGCAGGAAGAATTGGGATAGAAACGCGTTGTATGCGGCTCTTACTGACCCACCTCTATCCTCAGTCTGACCGAGTCGATATCCTTGAACCATGCAGAAGGATTTACAAAGGGGAAGTCTTCATTGCGGAGGATCTGATGAGGATCAGGATTTAAGAGGAGAAGGGAATCTATTGGACTGCAATTCAGACACTGGACTTCAGACTTTAGACATCAGACTTTTTCAATATGGGAAATTAGCCCTGCATCACTCTTTTGAAATTCTTTTGGAAATGCTAAGAGTGCCAGCCCTTCTGCTAACTACCATCCCCTTCCTTCAATGTAATCTCTGGCTGGTCTGATGTCTGATGTCTGAGGTCTGAGGTCTATGGTCTTACTGTCTGAATCACCGATATTGGAAGCTTGATTTGACAATCTGTCTATTTTAAGATATTTTGATGATAAGGAGGTAAAATCTTGAAGAGATACAATGCGTTATTCGTCATTCTTTCCCTTGTCTTTTCTTTTGCCGTTGGGACTCTGGTGGGCAGCCAGGAGAAGGCACCCGTCCTCATGATCGAAGTGGATGGAATCATCAATCCGGCCACCTCTAAATTTATCACAGATGCGATCGATCAGGCTAACCAACAGAATGCCCAGTGTTTGATCATTGAACTCGATACCCCTGGTGGCCTGATGGAATCAATGCGGATGATTGTAAAGAAAATCCTGACTTCAAATGTTCCTGTAATCGTGTATGTTGGACCTCGCGGAGCCAGAGCAGCATCAGCCGGCGTTTTTATCACCATGGCAGCCCATATTGCGGCCATGGCACCCAGCACCCACATTGGTGCGGCGCATCCCGTCTCTTTGGGCGAAGGCAAAGAAAATAAGACGATGTCTGAAAAGATCGTCAATGATACTGTCTCCTATATCAAAACCATTGCAAAGACGCGGGGAAGAAATGCTGACTGGGCTGAAAAGGCGGTCGTAAAAAGCGTCTCCATCACTGAAGAAGAGGCCGTGAAACTGAATGTGGTCGATTTTATCAGCCCTGACATCCAGGACCTCCTTGCCAAGGTTGATGGCAGAGTCATTAAGTTCGACGGCGGCATCACGCGAACACTCGCGACCAAGGGCGCAAAGCCCCGCTCCGTTCAGATGAGCTGGAAATACCGATTATTGGACATTATTTCCAATCCGACGATTGCTTATATCTTCTTGATGTTAGGAATCTATGGCGTCTTCTTCGAGCTCTCGAATCCCGGAGCGATCCTTCCAGGTGTCGTCGGCGGGATCTTTTTGATTCTTGCCTTCTACTCCCTGCAAATGCTTCCTATTAACTTTGCCGGTTTGGCGCTCATCCTTTTTGCCGTGATTCTGTTCATTGCAGAAATCAAGGTGGTCAGCCACGGTATGCTGGCTGTTGGCGGCGTCATCTCGCTGCTTCTCGGTTCGTTGATGCTCATCGAAAGTCCGGCCGACTATATGCAGATCTCTTTGAGCGTCATCATCCCTGCCGTCCTGGTCAGTGCCGCCTTCTTCATTTTTGCAGTGACGATGGCGATCAGGGCCCGTATCAGGAAACCGACTACAGGAACAGAAGGTCTTCTCGGAGAGACAGGAGTTGCTGCAACCAGCCTCACTCCGGAAGGAAAGGTCTCTGTTCACGGCGAATTCTGGAACGCTCTCAGCGACCAACCGATTGAAAAGGGAGAAAAGGTCGAGGTCATTGCAGTCGATAATTTAAAACTGAAGGTTAAAAAAACCGAATAAGGAGGGATTCATATGTTCATTCCAGGTATTTCGTCGGGTTTATTCTTTTTGATTGTCTTCATCGTGATCCTTGCCGCTTCTGCCATCAAGATCCTCCGTGAATATGAGCGAGGCGTCATCTTCCGTCTTGGGAGGCTCATTGGAGCCAAGGGCCCTGGGATTTTTTTCATCATCCCGGGCATCGATAAGATGCTTCGTATCAGTCTGAGAACAATCACGTTAGACATTCCTCCCCAGGACGTTATCACACGGGATAATGTGTCCATTAAAGTCAATGCCGTGGTCTATTTCCGTGTTGTTGACCCGAACAAGGCTGTGGTTGAAGTGGAAAACTACCTCTATGCCACCTCCCAATTGGCACAAACGACCCTTCGGAGTGTTGTGGGACAGATGGAATTGGACGAATTGCTCGCCCAGAGGGAAAAGATCAATATTCAACTTCAAGACATTCTGGATAAGCACACAGAGCCTTGGGGGATAAAGGTTGCTCTGGTTGAAACGAAGCAGGTGGATCTTCCTGAAGAGATGCGAAGGGCCATTGCTCGTCAGGCCGAGGCTGAAAGGGAGAGGAGAGCAAAAATCATTCACGCAGAGGGGGAATCCCAGGCCGCCGAAAAATTGGCCCAGGCTGCGAATGTGATCAGCGTCAATCCCGCAGCTCTCCAGCTAAGGTTCCTTCAGACCTTAACAGAGATTGCTACAGAAAAGAACTCTACAACGATCTTTCCTGTGCCGATCGATCTCCTCAAACCTTTTCTTGAAAAGAAATAGAAACACCCGCTCGGGGCTGGAGGTTTGAGATAGGGGCAAATGATTTGCCTGGCACCTCAAACCTTTGGTCTCTGACCATTCACTTTATTTCTTATGTGCCAATCCATCTGGCTCCAGATTCCTTGAAGGATCCGCACTTCTCTTTCATCGAGATGGCTTCTTCCAAAGATCCGTGTGAGGACCCTCATCATCGTCTTGGGGTGTTTGGGATCCAAAAACCCAATCCCCACGAGGGTCCTTTCCATGTGTTCAAACATCCTCTCAAGATCTCCTGAAGAGGCTAAGAGTGGGGCCCTGTCGGGAACCGTCGCGTTGAACTGAAATAACTCATAACACAAGACCATGGCCGCTTGTGCGAGATTGAGGGAGGGAAATGATTCCGAGGAAGGGATTTTGACGAGGAGATTACAGAGGGATAACTCTCCGTTCGTCAGCCCTTCTCTTTCAGGACCAAAGACCAGCCCGATAGGATTGTTTCTGGAAATAGGCAGGAGTTTTTTGACAAGGGCCTTGGGGGTGAGCAGGGGACTCCTCTCCTGCCCTTTTCGTGAAGTCATCCCGACCACGCAACCTATCTCGGAGACGGCCTCCTTTAGGGTGAAATATTCCTCGGCTCTCTCCAACATTTCTTCCGCTCCAGAAGCAAGCTTATAGGCATTCATGTGGAGGGGCGAGCATCCGTTCACGATCGTCAATCGATGGAGCCCCATGTTCTTCATGGCCCGGGCGATGGAACCTACGTTTTCCGGAAATTTAGGCCTCACCAAAACGATCGAAATTGAATCAAGATTAATCGTCTGTTTCATCATAGACTCTACCGGATATTATACCTCGTAAGAATAACCTTGACTATCGATTTTATTTGTCTTACTTACAACTGATATTTTTGAGAGGAACCGCCTGATGAAGATGAAAGTCCCTTTCTTTGATCTTGTCGCCCAATTTTTCTCTTTAGAAAAAGAGATCCAACTTGCCCTCGACGAGGTCTTTAAAACACAGCAATTCATCCTGGGGCCTCAGGTGAAAGCCCTCGAACAAACCATTGGCCAATACTGCGAGACCCCCTATGCTATCGGTGTTGCTTCGGGCTCAGATGCTCTCTTCCTCGCCTTGATGGCTTTAGGGATCGGGAGCGGGGACGAAGTTCTCCTCCCACCCTTCACTTTTTTTGCAACCGCAGGTGCAGTCTCCCGAGTGGGCGCCGTTCCTGTCTTTATCGATATTGACCCCCATACGTATAATATGGACCCCTTGAAAATCGAAGAGAAGATCACTCCAAGAACAAAGGCCATCATTCCTGTTCATCTCTATGGACAATGTGCTGACATGGATCCAATCCTTCGGATTGCAGCGTCGAGGCATCTCTTTGTCATCGAAGATGCAGCCCAGGCCCTTGGGGCCGAGTATAAACATCAGCCTCATGCACCAGGGCAGAGAGCTGGACAGATGGGACATTTCGGATGCTTCTCCTTCTTTCCCACGAAGAATCTTGGCGCCTTCGGAGACGCTGGCATGGTGGTCACCCATGATCCGAGCTTGGCTGAAAAGACTCGGCTCCTCCGGGTCCATGGGAGCCATCCCAAATATTTTCATAAAGTGATCGGGATCAATAGTCGTCTCGATACCCTCCAGGCCGCCATTCTTCTCGTAAAA